>JAJZHV010000011.1 GCA_021804345.1 Pseudomonadota bacterium
CTGCTGTTGATCATGGCAGGGATTGCCCTGAATCAGGCGCACGTTTATCCGGCCTTTCTGTGGCTGGCCCTCTTGGCCGTGCTGAACTTCAAGGCGGCGCTGGAGGAGCGTTTGCTGCACCGACAGTGGCCAGGCTACCAGGAATACAGCCGCCGCACCCATCGCTTCGTGCCCTGGCTATGGTAATTGCTTCCGCCCTTCAGCCATCGCCTCCGGCCTGGCACCGCGCATCCTTTCCAGAACGCTGGGCATGAATACTTCCTCTGCCGTCAGCACCTTGGGTATTCTGTACAACCCCTATACTCAAACCCTCACAGCCGTTTTGGTCAACCCCTTGCAGCAGGGGTTTTCCAGCAGCGTTGGTTCGAATACCAGCAGTGTGCAAAGCCAGATTTCCAGTTATGGGCAATTACAAAACACGCTCTCAGCGCTCCAGTCTGCGGCACAAAGTCTGGCCACCAACGCGCCCTTTTCCTATGGCAATGCCAGCGCAACCCCCTTGGGTATCGTCACAGGAAGCGCACCGGCCAGTTCCACAGGACTGTACACCGTGACCGTGGCCCAATTGGCGCAAGGGCAAACCCTGCTCTCAGGAACGCAATCCAGTGCCGGGCTTGCCATTGGGTCCGGTTCCAGCAGTACGGTCAGCTTTCAATTTGGTAACGGCACCATCCAAAACGTGACCATCGCCAGTCCTAACAACACCTTAACCGGCATCGCCAACACCATCAATGCGGCCAACTTTGGAGTTTCCGCATCGATTGCCTCTAACGGAAGTACGGACCGACTGGTGTTGACCGGCCCCACAGGGGCCTCCAATACCTTCAATGTGAGCGTCAGCGGGGATGCCACCTTAGCTAGCTTTTTGACCTATCAGAGCGGCGGAACGGGCAATGGACTCACGGTGCAGGCCCCGGCCCAAAATGCCCTAGGCAATATCAATCAGGCGCTATTCAATGCGCCGGGTAACACCCTGACCAACATGAACAACGGCATTACGCTCAATCTCAATGCCGTCGGTACCGCCACCCTTCAGGTCACACCCAACCCGGCCCAGGCCAGTATTGATGTACAGGCCCTAGTCAACAGCTATAACAGCATGTTGACACTGATCCATACAGACCTGCAAGGAAGTCTGGCCACAGACAGCACCCTGCCCGGCCTTCAAGGACAAATGAACGCTGTGGTCAACAGTAACAATGCCAACAATGTTCAACCCTATACCAGCCTGTCCCAAATCGGGATTCAAACCAATGGGGACGGCACCTTAAGCTTCAATCAGTCCGCATTTTTGAGTGCGTACGCGGCCAATCCGGTCAGTGTCACCCAGCTTTTTTCCAACCCCACCAGCGGAGTGGCGACCCAATTGAGCAGCCTGGCACAGACCTATTTGCAACCCAACGGAACGCTGCAGGCCGATGCCCGACAGGCGCAATTTCAGGCCCTGTTGAATCAGGAAACCCAGGCATCCAGCGGAATTTCAGCCGCCTTCAGCACCCTGGCCCTGTCCGGCTCATCAGCCAGTTTGACGGCACAATATTCGCTGGTGTCTCAGTTGTAGCGGGGGTATTGCCCGCGGCAGGGCAAATCTTGGGCCGCGGGCACTGATGCGCTTATGCGTCAAATGGATGACGCACAACGATGGTTTCGTTCCGGTCCGGGCCAGTGGATACCACATCCACCGGAACGCCGCAGAGTTGCGCCATCCGTTCCAGATAACGGCGGGCATTGACGGGAAGCTGGTCCATTTGATGAATGCCTGCAGTGGGTTCTGACCAACCGGGTAACTCCTCATACACCGGCTGACATTCGGCAATCGCCTCCGCCCCCAGGGGTAAAATATCCGTCAGTTGGCCATTACTGTGGTAACCCACGCCGATTTTGACAGACTCTAGGCCGTCCATGACATCCAGTTTGGTCACACACAGGCCCGACACGCCATTGATTTGAATGGAGCGCTTCAGGGCAGCGGCATCAAACCAGCCCGTACGGCGTGCACGTCCTGTGACTGCACCGAATTCGTGGCCACGGCTGGACAGTTGTCGACCCACGGCATCGAACAGTTCGGTGGGGAAAGGTCCGGAGCCCACACGCGTGGTGTACGCCTTGGTAATTCCCAGGACATAATGCAATTGTTGCGGCCCCACGCCACAACCCGGAGCGGCTGCGCCCGCAATGCAGTTGCTGGAGGTCACGAAGGGATAGGTGCCGTGATCGATATCCAGCAAGGTTCCCTGAGCCCCCTCGAACAACAGGTTTTTTCCAGCCTGATTAGCCTCGAAGAGTTGGCGCGAAACGTCAGAAACCATTGGGCGTAACCACTCGGCCAAGGCCAGGGTTTCGTCCCGAACTGCGCTAAGCTCTACAGCCTGGGTTTTAAAATAGTGCGTCAGAATAAAGTTGTGATAGTCCAGAACCTCGCGCAACTTGTCTTCAAAACGCTGCGGATAGAACAGATCCTGTACCCGC
The DNA here is from genome assembly GCA_021804345.1 of Pseudomonadota bacterium. Lineage (GTDB taxonomy): Bacteria > Pseudomonadota > Gammaproteobacteria > Burkholderiales > Ferrovaceae > JAJZHV01. Next base: position 2,470 of record JAJZHV010000011.1, read on the forward strand.
AGTGCGCGCCGTGCCACCTTGTCTTCGTAGGCCGGGCCGATTCCGCGCCCCGTAGTGCCAATTTTGGAGTCACCGCGCAGGTTTTCGCGGGCCTTGTCGATGGCCACATGGTAGGGCAGTATCAGGGGGCAGGCGTCGCTGATATGCAGTCGGGAAGACACGTCAACGCCCGATGATTCTAGCATGCGAACTTCTTTTTGCAGGGCAACCGGAGACAGCACGACGCCGTTGCCAATGAAACACGTCACATGGGTTCGCAAAATTCCCGCCGGAATCAGGCTCAGGACGGTTTTTTGCCCGCCAATGACCAGCGTATGACCGGCATTATGCCCTCCCTGAAACCGGACGACTCCTTGCACACGGTCGGTGAGCCAGTCCACCAGTTTACCCTTGCCTTCATCCCCCCACTGGGTTCCCACCACAACGACATTTCGTGCCATGAACAGTTACGCTCCAAAGACAAAACTCAAACAATGATTGAGGGACGAGCCCTTATCCTGCACTGGCGCCCCTGCCGATCAGGCCAGTGAGGGTAACAAACCGCGCAAGTCCAGACTAAAGCCCGTTGCTGCCCGGGCCCGGCCAAACGCCCGGCCGATGTGATCATAGCGCCCGCCACGGGCCACCGCATCCGCATAACCGGGAGCGTACACTGCAAACACCAGACCGCTGTGGTAATGATAGCCCTGAAGGGCGGCCAGATCGAAGGTCAAATTCACGCGATGTTGAAAATGCTGCGCCACCGCCTGCAATTGTTCCAAGGCCTGCAGCAGGATGTCGCTGTGGGGTAAGCGGGCACGCGCCTGGTCCAGCAGGGCTGCGGACCCGTTGAGTTCGGGCAAAGCCAGCAAGGCTTGGCGCCAGGGTTGTGCCAGGGACCCCGCCAATTGCTGCAGTGTGGGCACATCTTTTTGCAGCATGGCTTCAAACCATTGGGTTTCTTGCTTTTCGTCCAACCCGGCTTGCTGCGTTAGGGTGCGGAACAACCCCACATGGCCCACATCCACCGTCATGGTCCGCAACCCAATGCGCTGCAAGGCTTCCAGCATCAACTGCAAGATGTCCAGATCAGCCGAGAGGTCAGACACGCCGTAGATTTCGGCGCCCACCTGGTAGGGTTCGCGTGATTGCCCGTTACCCGCAGGACGGGTGTGCAGCACACTACCCGCATAACACAGCCGGTTCACGCCCACATGGCTCAAATCATGGGCGTCCATGCGTGCAACCTGCAGGGTCATGTCGGCACGGATTCCCAGTTGCCGACCGTTGAGCTGATCCACCAGACGGAAGGTCAGGAGATCCATGTCGCGCCCAGTGCCCGTTTGTAGCGACTCCATGTATTCCATCAAGGGGGGAATGACCAGATCAAAACGACGTTCCCGAAACAAGTCGAGAAGGGCGCGCCGCGCTGTTTCCAGACGCCAGGCATCGGGTGGCAGGAGGTCTTCCACATATTCAGGCAATAGCCAGCGATTTGTCATGAAAACACCTGAAACAAGATAAACCCCACCAGTATGGCACCAAGACCCAGAAACCGGATCTGGCCATCGCTCAATTGACCGATCCGCGTGACCGTTTCGCGCCAGCGAGCCGGAGCCACAAAGGGCATGATGCCTTCCAGCACCAACACCAGAGCAAAGGTCGTGAAAACGGTTTGCATGCGGCGCGCGCTCAGGACCCGGAAGTGGCTGCGGCCATGAGATTATCTTTTGACCGTTCCGGCAGGAGCATTTTTGAAGTAGCGGAAAAATTCGGAATCGGGGTCCAAAACCAGCACATCCCCTTTTCCTTTCAGCCCTTGTTCATAGGACTCCAGACTGCGATAAAAGGCATAAAATTCAGGGTTATGCCCATAGGCCTCTGCATAGATGGCCGACGCCTTGGCATCTCCGGCTCCCTTGAGCCGCTGAGCATCGCGATAGGCCTCGGCCAGAATGACTTCCCGTTGCCGGTCGGCATTAGCCCGAATGGTTTCGGCTTCGCCCGAGCCCGTGGAACGCAGTTCATTGGCCACCCGCTTGCGCTCCGCTTCCATCCGCCGATACACGGATTCGGTCACTTCTGGCGTCAGCTCCACGCGGCGGATTCGAACATCCAGAACTTGTACCCCGATTTGTCGGGCATCCTGATCCGCCCGAGCGCGCATGGACTCCATGATTTTTTCCCGTTCACCCGAGACGGCTTCATGCACCGTCCGTTTGGCAAACTCTGCCCGCAAGTCATCGTTCACGGTTTGGGTTAAACGCACCTGAGCCCGACGCTCGTCGCCGCCCACACTCACATAGAATTGTTTGACATCTACGATGCGCCACTTGACGAAGTAATCCACCAGCAACGGCTTTTTTTCCGAGGTAATAAAGCGCTCGGGGTCGTTGTTATCCAGGGTTTGAATGCGCGTATCGAAGACGCGCACGTTCTGAATCAGTGGCGCCTTGAAATACAGCCCGGGATGAGTGCGCACGGCGATGACTTCACCCAGCTGAAACACCAGTGCGTTCTGGGTTTGCATCACGGTGTACATGCTGAGCGCCGCAATCACCACCACCACGGCCAACCCGATCAATAGTCCTGCCAGATGGCGCGTCATTGGCGTGACTCCCGATCTCTGGAGCGGAAGGCATCGCGTGAGCGACTATCCGGTACTCCATCGGCTGTGGCTGGAGGAGATGGTGCTGGCGTGCTGGAAGGCGCAGAGGCCACACCCGCCGGTGCTGTTGCAGGGGGGGTGGTGGATTCGGCAGTGGCTTCCGGGCCACCCGCGCTGGCCCGGATCAGCTTGTCCAAGGGCAGATACAGCAAAGTAGAACCGGATTTCTGGTTGGCCACAACCTTACTGGTATTACTCAACACCAATTGCATCATATCCTGGTACAAACGTTGGCGAGTCACCTCGGGGGCTTTGGTGTACTCGCTTAGGACCTGTTTGAAGCGGCTGGCATCCCCTTCGGCACGCACGACCACCCGTTGCCCATAGGCTTGCGCTTCTTCCATCAGGCGCGATGCCATACCACGGGCCTTGGGAATGATGTCATTGGCATAGGCCTGACCCTCGTTGTTTTGCCGTTCCCGATCCTGTCCTGCCTTCACGGCATCGTCAAACGCCGCCTGAACCTGTTCCGGGGGCTGGGCATTTTGCATATTGACCTTGCTGATGGAGATGCCGGTTTGGTAGCGATCCAGAATTTGTTGCATCAGATGCTGCGCCTCATCCGCAATCTGGGAGCGTCCTTCATACAGGACGAAATCCATCTTGTTGCGCCCCACAACCTCGCGAATGGCCGTTTCTGCCACCTGCATGACCGCATCATCCGGATCCCGATTATTGAACAGAAAGGCCTGTGGGTCCTTGATGGTGTACTGAATGGCGTACTGGTTGTCGATGATGTTTTCGTCATCGGTCAACATGAGCGATTCGTGCAAGACCTTGGATTTGAGATTAGTGCGATAGCCGAGTTCTACCGTGCGCACTTGAGAAACATTGAGTGGGCTTCCGGGAGACTGGGCCTCGATGGGAAAGGGTAAATGCCAATGGGGCCCCGGGCCCGTGGTTTCCTGAAATTTTCCGAAGCGCAAAATAACCCCGATACGCCCGGCATCCACGATGTAAAACCCGGACAGCAACCAGACCAGAAGAAGCCCTCCCAGACCCAGCAAAAGCACCTGACGGGCTCCTGGCAGGGGCCACACAGGACGCGGACGATTGTTGGGAGTGCGGGGGGGCTGTGCCCCCGGTGGCGCTCCATTGCCTTTGATTTTCTGGATCAGTCGGCGCCAGATCTCGTCTAGGTCGGGTGGCCCTTCGTTGTTTTTTTTCCCCCATTGGGGATCATTCTGTGCCATCGGAATCATTTGCTCGCATGTCAGCATGGGTATCGTTTGAATGTGGAGGTTGGCACAGTTCGACCAGTGCTTGACGAATAAATTCCAGCCCTGCCCCAGTCATCGCACTGATCCAAACGCGTGAAATTGTACCATAGGCGTTGCGTTCCAGACCGGTCTGGCGATCTGGCCAACAGTCCATCTTGTTGAATACCACCAGTTGAGGAACCTGGTGGGCCCCGATTTCTGCCAACACACCATCCACTGCCTCCAACTGGGCGTCCCGTTCGGGATCTGCGCCATCCACCACATGCAGCAACAAATCGGCATCGCGGGTTTCTTCCAACGTGGCCCGAAAAGCATCCACCAGCGTGTGGGGAAGATGGCGAATGAAGCCCACCGTATCGGACAGTACCACTTGGGCATTGGGCCCTAAAAACAGGCGCCGGGTGGTGGTATCGAGCGTGGCAAACAATTGATTGGCCGTATACGCATGGGCATGCGTTAGGCGGTTGAACAACGTGGACTTGCCGGCATTGGTGTATCCCACCAGGGAGACCCGCAGTACACCTGCCCTGGCACGCGCCAGACGCTGGGTTTGATGACTGCGGCGAACTTTTTCCAGGCGCGCTTTCAATGCCTTGACCCGTTTTCCCAACAGGCGGCGATCGGTCTCTAACTGGGTTTCGCCCGGTCCGCGCAGTCCGATTCCGCCCTTTTGTCGTTCCAGATGCGACCAGCCTCGAACCAGCCGTGTGGCTAGGCGCTCCAACTGGGCCAACTCCACCTGTAATTGCCCCTCATGACTGCGCGCACGCTGGGCAAAGATATCCAAGATCAGACTGGTACGGTCAATGACCCGGCAAGACAAAGCGCGCTCCAGATTGCGCTCCTGCGCCGGAGAGAGTTCATGGTTGAAGATGACCAGACCGGCCTGGGTGTGCAGAATACGCGCTTGTACTTCCTGCAGTTTGCCGCGCCCCAGGAAAGTGGCAGGGTCCGGCTTGGGGCGCTTTCCCTGCAAGCATTCCACCACCTGCAAACCAGCACTGCTGGCCAGCAAGGACAATTCCTGCAGGGTATTGGCCCGACCTCGCTCGGCATCGAATTCCAGATGGACCAGCAGCGCATGATCCGGACGACCCAGCGCCTGAGTTGCCGCTTCCAGATGCCCGGCTTCGGGTCGCGGTTCGGTGTGAGAACGACGACCGCGACCCAGCAGTGGGCCAGAATCTGTCATCGCTGCAAGAGCATCAGGATTCTGGCGGACTGTCCAGGTTCATGGAAACGGAGCGGGCGGGAACCACGGTGGAAATGGCGTGTTTGTACACCATTTGAGTGGTGGTGTTCTTGAGCAGGACCACGTACTGGTCGAAGGATTCGACCTGACCCTGAAGCTTGATCCCGTTGACCAGATAGATAGAAACGGGAATGTGTTCCTTGCGTAAGGCATTCAGAAACGGGTCTTGTAACAATTGCCCTTTTGTACTCATGTGGTGCGCCCCCGAGTGGTTTTTTAGTTGTATGCTTATTTCAGCAGGGGTTTGATTCTACATGAATCAAAACACACCGGCTATTTCTTTCCAAACAATTTGCGACCGCGCCGCCGCTGCCGACGCAAGCTGTTCTCCTCTGACTCCGTCAGGGGTTTTGGCTTGCGATCGGCGAAGGGATTATGCCCCTGGCGGAATTCCACCCGCAAAGGAGTGCCCCGCAACTCGAAGGCTTTGCGGAACGTGTTTTCCAGATACCGTCGGTAGGTTTCGGAAATATGGGCGACGGCAGAACCATGGATGATTACGATAGGAGGATTATGCCCCCCCTGGTGGGCGTAGCGCAGCTTGGGCCGGAAGGGGCCTGCCTTGGGCGGTTGATGCTGGGTCACGGCCTCGTGCAGGACCCGCGTCAGACGTGGCGTGGGCAGGCGCGCCATGGCTGCATCGTAGGCTGCGTTGACAGCCGGCAGCACGCCCTTGACGCCCGAGCCCCGCAGCGCCGAAATGAACAGGATATTGGCGAAATCGAGAAACCCCAATTTACGTGCAATCTCATTTTTTACCACATCTCGCCGCACCGTTTCCAGGCCATCCCATTTGTTGACCGCCAGTACTAGGGCACGACCTGCATCCAGAATAAACCCAGCGATATGCGCATCCTGATCCGAGACTTCCTGCTGCGCATCCAGGGTCAACACCACCACGTTGGCCTGCTCGATGGCCTGCATGGTCTTGATGACGGAAAATTTTTCCACCGACTCGAAAACCTTGCCCTGCCGGCGCAGTCCAGCGGTATCCACCAGAATATAGGACTGTCCATGATGCTCGAAGTCCACCTCGATACTGTCTCGGGTCGTTCCTGGTTGATCGAAGGCAATCATGCGCTCTTCGCCCAACAACTGGTTGATGAGGGTGGATTTGCCCACGTTGGGTCGCCCCACGATGGCCACGCGGGGAACCTTTTGCGCGCTCTGTGGCTCTGCTGGTTCTGCCTCAAACCCCATCAACACCAACTCCTGAAGCGAAGAGATTCCTTCGCCATGGGCCGAGGAGATGGGGATCGGTTCCCCCAGACCCAGTTCGTAAAACTCGGCGGTCACCACGTCGGTGCGCATGCCTTCCACCTTGTTGACTGCAAGCACGACCTGCTTGCCGCGTTGGCGCAGCGTTTCGGCAATGGTGCGATCCCCAACCGTCAATCCTGCGCGCCCATCCGTCAGGAAAATAACCCGATCGGCTTCGTCGATGGCCTGCAAGGTCTGGCGCGCCATCTCCCACAAAATCCCCTCACGGGCAATGGGCTCGAACCCCCCGGTATCCACGACCAGATAACTCAAGGTGTCAAAACGGGCGCGACCATAATGTCGGTCGCGGGTCAAGCCAGGCAGATCGGCCACTAGCGCATCCCGGGAACGCGTCAGGCGATTGAATAAGGTGGATTTGCCGACGTTGGGACGCCCCACGATGGCAACGGTAGGCAACATGGATGGTTTACTCGATTAAGGATGAACACACAGGAGGCGCCTCATCGGAACCAGGATGGTAGCCAGTGTGACTGGGCTCCATGCGGCGCCAGAGCGAAGAGCTTGCCATCCCGATTGGTCAACAGGATCAGATTGTCGTCCAGCACCTGGGCCTGTTGGATCATGGCCACGTCGTCGGTTTTGATTCGCCCCAGTTCGGTTCCATCCGCACGGGACAAAAAGTGCACCACACCCTGGGCGTCTCCCAGCACCACATAATCGCCAAAGGCTTGAGGTGCCGAGGGATAACGGCCCTCTAGGCTTTCCTGCTTCCAGGCCACGGTTCCGCTGGTGCGGTTCAATGCCACTACATCGCCTTTTTCGGTGGTGGCAAACAGCTTGTTGCCCTCTGCGCCCAGCGCCCCCGTCACAGAAAGATCCGTCGACCAGAGGGTTTCGCCTTTGACCACATCCAGGCAAGCCACCTTTCCTTGATACGAAGCGGTACACACATCCCGGAAACCAAACAAGGGGGTTCCCACCACATCGTTGATGCGCTCCAGTTCTGTTGCTCCCTTGGGGATCGAGACGGTGGCCTCCCAGCCTACGCTTCCATCCGCAAGATTCAGCGCCAATAATTTGCCACCGGGCAACCCCACCAGTACAGCACCACGTTCCATGGCAATCTGGCTGATGCCGCGCAGCACCAGGGCGGGCATGGGACGCTGCACCGACCAGCGGCGCTTACCGTCGGTGGCGGACAACCCCGTAATGCGCCCATCGGCGGTGCGCGTGACCACAACCCCCTCGGCGGCCTGAGGAGCCACCATTAGTTCGCTGCTCAACTGGGAACGCCACAGCAGCTCCCCCTTGAGGGTATAAGCCAGCACTTCGCCCTTCTTGTCGCCCAACAGCAGCATTTGTTCGCCGCTGCCAAGTCCCGCTGAAAAGGATTCCGTGGTTTTGACACGCCAGAGTTCCTTGCCGCTGGCTGGCTCGAAAGCGCGCAAATCACCGGCTTCATTGGCGGTATACAGAACACCTTGAACCACCACCGGACGAAGAATGGCCTGCTCTACCGAGCCGATTCCCTCCTTCCAGACGACTTCTGCTTCCATGCTCGGTTTGAGGGGGGCCAAGGGGGCCACTGGCAGCGAATCTGCACAACTGGCCAGCACCCAGGCACCCAGGATCTGGAACAGCCATTTGGTCGTTGGAACACGCAAGAGCAATGCCCTCATTTGGAGCCTCCCAGAGCGTCCAGTTTGCCCTGAACGATTTGATGCAGCACATCCACGGGTTGCGATTTTTCCAGGGCCTCACGCCAGGATTGGCGTGCCGCGTCGGGTTTGTTCTGGGCCAAGAGGATATCTCCACGCAAATCGGCACTCATGGCCAGATAGTCCGCAGAATGGTTATCCTGCAACAGGTGCAGCGCTTCATCATATTTTTTCTGATCCGCCAGCAACCCCGCCGCGCGCAAACGCGCCAGATCCACCATGGCCGGTTCCTTGCCCTGTGTGACCACCCATTGCAGCGTTTGGAGCGCGTTGCCCAGATCGCCCTTTTCGTGTGCCAAAGCCGCCACCAGCAGAGCACCTCGGGTTGCCAGGGCACTTTGGGGTTGCGCGGTCTCGAGCGCTTGCAGGGCTTGCAGGGATTTGCTCAGGTCGCGCTGAAGAACGGCCCCTTGAACGGCCTCGAACAACACTCCAGCATTCTGGGCCTGGCGCTCCTGCCAAGCGCGCCACCCCTGGAAGGCCCCAATACCCAGCAAAACCAGCACCACCCCCACCCAGACCCACCGTGCATACTGAGCCCACCAGGCTTTAAGCGCGTCGATTTGTTCCTGCTCTTCAAGATCGTACATGAGTGTTTTCCGGATTTCTAAAGAACGACGGACTGCTGCCCTTGCCGGAGGAGCGCAAGAGCCTGTTGCAGGGTCATGGTGCTTTGAGCACCTTGCCCGCGCAATGGCTTGAGCGTGACCAGTTGCCGGCTGACTTCATCTTCGCCCACGATCAGGGCCCAGGCCGCTTGACAGGCATCGGCCCGTTTGAACTGTTGCTTGAAGGACCCGCCCCCACAGTGCAGGACAACCTTCAGCCCGCTTTGACGCAACACATCCGCGTGCACGAAGGCTTCGAGGGCGCCCTGCTCTCCCTGGTGGACCACATAGACATCGGGGCCGGAAAGGTCGACAGGCTGGCTTTGACTGACTTCCATCAGGGCCAACAAGCGTTCCATCCCCATGGCAAAGCCACAGGCAGGGGTTGGTTTGCCACCCAGTTGCTGGATCAGGGTATCGTAACGCCCCCCCCCGCAGATGGTACTTTGCGCGCCTAATAGCGCGGTGGTCCATTCAAACACCGTGGCATTGTAATAATCTAGGCCGCGCACCAGACGGTGATTGAGGTGAAAGGTCAAACCCGCCTGGCGCAGCAACTGCTGCAGGGCATCGAAGTGCTTGAGGGAAGCGTCGTCCAAATCATCCTGCAAGCGGGGGGCCTGATCGATGAGCGCCGCCATGTGCGGATTCTTGCTGTCCAGAATGCGCAGGGGATTGGTCTGCAGGCGGCGCCGGGAGTCATCGTCCAATTGATCCTGGTATGCCTGGAAATAGGTGACCAGCCGCTGTCGATAGCGTTGACGGGCCTCTTGATCACCAATCGTGTTGAGCTCCAAGCGCACATCCTTCAGGCCCAGACGCTCCCAGAGGCGGGCTGTGAGCAATATCATTTCCGCGTCCACATCCGGGCCGGAAAAACCCAGGGCCTCTGCCCCGCATTGATGAAATTGGCGATAGCGCCCTTTTTGGGGGCGTTCATGACGGAACATGGGGCCCATGTACCACAAGCGTTGGGGGCCGTTGTAGAGCCAATGATGTTGAATGGCTAGGCGGACGCAGGCTTCGGTGGCCTCGGGGCGCAGGGTCAGGCTTTCACCATTGAGGCT
>JAJZHV010000175.1 GCA_021804345.1 Pseudomonadota bacterium
CACCAGTGGCGTGCAGAGGGCCATGAAAGCCACTTTCCAGCGCGAAATGGACGCGCTGGAGGCGCATCTGGCCTTTTTGGCCACCGTGGGTTCTGTCAGCCCCTATGTGGGGTTGTTTGGAACCGTATGGGGCATCATGAATGCCTTTCGTGGTCTGCCCAATGTGGGGCAGGCCACCTTGGCCCATGTGGCGCCAGGTATCGCCGAGGCGCTGGTGGCCACAGCCATGGGTTTGTTTGCGGCCATTCCGGCGGTGGTGGCCTACAACCGCTACGCCCACGAAATCGATCGACTGGCCATCCGGTTTGAAAGCTTCATGGAAGAATTTTCCAATATTCTGCAGCGCCAGATCAAGCCAGTGGCCTCGCGCTAAAGGAAACCCGTCGTCATGCTACGAAAACCGCGCCGTGCCATGAGCCAGATCAACGTGGTGCCCTATATCGATGTCATGCTGGTGTTGCTGGTGATCTTCATGGTCACCGCCCCCATGATCAATCCCGGCCAGGTGGATTTGCCAGCCGTGGGGCAGACCCTGGGACAACCCGAACGTCCCGTGCAGGTGACCCTGCGCCAGGATGGCAGCATTTCCGTACTGGATCCGCAAGCGGTGGAAGGCGAGGTGGTCGTGCCGCGCGGTCAACTGGTGTCGGTGCTCAAGGCCATTGTGGCGCGCGCGCCAGAGCAGCCCGTGGTCATTGCCGCCGACCGGTTGGTGCGCTACGAGGAGGTCCTGCAACTGATGGACTTGATCAAGCAGGCCCAGGTGAAGCGTTTGGGGTTGTTGGCTCGGGCCAGAAATGGATGATGGCCTTCTGCGGGGCGAGCTCCAAACAGGTGCACCTGGGTGGGATCGGGAGGCTCTGACGGCCTATGCCCAACACACCAATTTCCGCTGAACGGGGCGTTGGCCCCTGGGCCTGGCTGCTGGCCCTAGGGGTGCATGGGCTGTTCCTGGCCGTCCTGGTGGTGGGTGTGTCTTGGCAACGGCGTGTGGTGTCCACCCCTCTGCAGGCCGAACTCTGGTCCGAGTTGCCTGCGCCGGCCACCAGTCCCCAGCAGCCAGCGTCTAATCCGGAGCAATCGGTAGCCCCGCCGCCCACACCGGCCCCGCCGCCAACGCCGCTTCCCCAGGTCCAGCAGCCCGCCGCAAAGCCTGCTACGCCGCCGTCGCCCAAGGCCAGTCCGGCACGCAGCGCTGCGGCACCGGCCGCCCCCTCCCCGGAGAGCAAGGCCGATATCGCCCTAGAAAAAAAGAAACGGCAGGAACAGGAGCAACAGAAATTGGCCCTGCGACGCCAAAAGGAACTGGAAGCGCAGTTGCGCCAGGAGCGCGCCGAAGCCGCGCAGGAAAAAAAACAGGATGATGCGCGCCGGGCCTTGAACGAAATCCGCCACGAGCGGCAAGTCCAGCTGGCGCAGGCGGTCCAGGCCGCCAAGGCAGCCCAGATTGATCGCTACAAACTGGCCATCATTAACAAAATCAAAAATAATACCGAGGTCCCCGAGGGCGTACCGGATGGCACGACGCTGGACGTGGATGTCACTATCCTGCCCACGGGCGAGGTGTTAACGCCCATCAAAATCGTTCAATCTAGCGGCAATGCCCTGTATGATCAGGCCGTCATTCGCGGTATTATGCGTTCCCAACCCTTACCCCTACCTCCCGATATGGCCTTGCGACGGGACTTCAGAACGACTCACTTGCAACTACGCCATGAAAAATAATCTGATCCGACTCATTTTTTTGTCTTTGATGCTGGCAGCGGCCTGGAGCGTACGGGCTGAAATCACCCTAGAAATCGTCACGCAGGGAGCGCATCAAATTCCCATAGCCATTTTGCCTTTTGCCCACGAAACGCAGGCCAATCTTAAAATCTCCCCTATCGTGGCGGCCGACCTGACCCGTACTGGCTTGTTTCAAACGCTCAATACCAGTGAGGTGGACCCCGCCCCGGCCGATGTGGAGGGAGTCAAGTGGGACGACTGGCAAAACCGGCATGCGGATTTTCTGGTGGTGGGAAATGTGCAGCAGGAGGCCAATCATCGGATTCTGGCCCAATTTCGCCTAGTGGATGTGATGAATCATGATACGGCTCGTTTGAATCTGGCCTTTGAGGGCGAGGAAGACCAGTACCGGATGGTGGCGCATCATATTGCCGATGCCATTCTGGAAAACCTGACGGGCTACAAGGGCATGTTCAGTTCGCATATCGCTTACATTACCCAACAGGGTCAGCACCGCACCCTCAAGGTGGCCGATAGCGACGGCTTCAACGAGCGCACGGTATTCAGTGCCAATGATCCGATCATCTCCCCCCGTTGGTCGCCGGACGGCAAGAAAATTGCTTATGTCACCTTTGAGCTGAAACGTCCCACGGTGGTCGTTCAAACCCTGGCCACGGGTGTGCGCAAAATTGTGGCCAACTTCAAGGGAAGCAACAGCGCGCCGGCCTGGTCCCCCGACGGGTCTCATTTGGCCGTGGTGCTGACCCGGGATGGGCATTCGCAAATCTATCTGGTGAATGCGGACGGCGCCGGAGCGCCGCAGCGCCTCACCTATAGCGAAGGCATCGATACCGAGCCCTTCTTTGCTCCGGACGGACACACCCTGTTTTTTGTGTCGGACCGGGATGGGGGGCCGCAAATTTATCGCATGGGTCTGGCCGGCTCGGATTCCAGCCCGGTTCGCCTGACCTTCGGCAGTACCTACGTGGTCTCTCCCCGCCTGGACTCCGAGGGAAAGCAAATGGTATACGTGCAACGCGATGAAGGCGCCTTTCATGTCATGCTGATGGATCTGAGCAACGGGCAAGCGCAGTTGATGACGGACACGACCTTAGACGAGTCACCCACTTTTGCCCCCAACGGAAAGTACATTTTGTACTCAACCCAGGTGCAAGGTCGCGGAATTCTTGGTATTGTTAGCACCGATGGAAGGGTTCGCCA
>JAJZHV010000012.1:0-9523 GCA_021804345.1 Pseudomonadota bacterium
CGTGGAACTGCACACCACGGTCATGCCCTTCATTTTACGGGGAGTCAGTTTGCTGGGGATCGATTCGGTCAACTGCCCCATGGGGGTGCGCGAGCACCTGTGGCAACGCCTGGTAACCGACCTCAAGCCCCGCCATTGGGCGCAGGTGGTGCATGAGGTCACTCTGGAGCAACTGGATCAAGTCTTTGCTGCCTTGATGAGCGGTCAAGGTTTGGGCAGAACGGTGGTACGGATCAAGGGATAACAACAACTAACATCTGGAGGAATGAAATCATGGCAGGCGAAATTCTCAAACAGTTTCATCAACGCTCCATCGCTCATCCCGACGATTTCTGGCGGGAACAGGCCCAGCGTATTCATTGGGAGCGTCCCTTTGATCAGGTGCTGGACTACTCGCGCCCACCCTTTGCGCGCTGGTTTGTGGGCGGAACCACCAACCTGTGCTACAACGCCATCGACCGGCATCTGGCACAACGGGCCGAGCAGAAAGCTCTGGTGTTCGTTTCTACCGAAACCGGGATTGAACATCAATACTCCTATCGGGACCTGTATGTGGAGGTAAATCGCCTGGCGGCCGTACTTAAGCAGCAAGGGGTTGGCAAGGGCGATCGGGTTATTATCTACATGCCCATGATCCCCGAGGCGTTTTTTGCCATGTTGGCCTGTGTGCGCATTGGGGCGATACATTCCGTGGTGTTTGGCGGCTTTGCGGCCCATAGCCTGGCCACCCGGATTGATGATGCGCAGCCTGCGTTGCTGGTGACGGCCGATGCAGGCATGCGCGGTGGACGCAGCATTCCCTACAAGCCCCTGGTGGATGAAGCCTGCCGCCTGGCCAGCCACCCTCCGCGGCACGTCTTGCTGGTCAACCGCGGATTGGACCCAGGCTTGACCTGGGTGCCGGGGCGCGATCTGGATTATGCGCAGTCGATGCAGGCTGTGGGTACGCCAGAAGTCCCGGTGGAATGGGTGGAATCCACGCATCCAGCCTATATTTTGTACACCTCGGGCACCACGGGAAAACCCAAGGGCGTGCAGCGCGACACGGGGGGCTATGCCGTGGCCCTGACGGCCTCGATGGAATATATCTATTGCGGAAAACCCGGCGAGGCCATGTTTACCACCTCCGACATCGGTTGGGTGGTGGGCCATTCCTATATCGTGTATGCGCCCCTGTTGGCCGGGATGACTACTATCATGTACGAGGGTTTGCCTACCCGTCCGGACGGTGGGATCTGGTGGCAATTGGTGGAGCGTTACCAGGTGACGACCGTGTTCAGTTCGCCCACGGCGATTCGGGTGCTCAAAAAACAGGACCCCAAATATTTGACCCAATACGATTTATCCAGCCTGCGCTACCTGTTTTTGGCGGGCGAACCGCTCGACGAGCCCACGGCGCGCTGGATTTCCGAGGCCCTGAAGGTACCGGTGGTGGATAACTATTGGCAAACCGAAACGGGTTGGCCCATCCTGTCTGCCATGCCGGGGGTGGAGCCCACTGCCTGCAAATTTGGCAGCCCCAGCTTTCCGGTGTACGGCTATAACGTCCAGTTGCTGGATGAAAATACGGGCCAACCGGTACCGGCGCAGCAAAAAGGAGTACTGGGCATCGTCCCGCCCTTGCCGCCGGGATGCCTGTCCACCGTGTGGGGCGACGATGCGCGCTTTGTGAGCACCTATTTTTCCCTCCTCAAGGAGCGCCCGGTGTACTCCTCCTTCGACTGGGGGATTCGGGATGAGGAAGGGTACTATTTCATTCTGGGGCGCACGGACGATGTGATCAACGTGGCGGGACACCGCCTGGGAACCCGGGAAATCGAAGAGGCCGTGAGCAGCCACGCCAATGTGGCGGAAGTGGCGGTGGTGGGGATTGAAGACAAGCTGAAGGGGCAGGTGCCCATTGCCTTCGTGGTTCCAAAAAATGCGGGGTTGCTGACCGATGCGGCCGCCACTCAAGCCTTCGAAAAGCAGGTGTTAGAGGCTGTAGACAGCCATCTGGGGGCTATTGCGCGTCCGGCCCGGGTGTACGTGGTGAGTTTGTTGCCCAAAACCCGCTCCGGCAAATTATTGCGACGCAGTATCCAGGCGGTGGCCGAAGGGCGCGATCCGGGCGATTTGACCACGCTGGATGATGCCAGCGCCCTGGAACAAATCCGCCAAGCCATCCAGGGAACGCTGTAGCGCCCCCCTAGAGGGCGCCTTATTCCGACTCGTCATAAATCAAGGCGTCTGCTTCGATCTCCACCAGCATGTCGGGGTCGATCAGACGCTTCACCTCCACCAGAGTGGTGGCCGGGCGAATGTCGGCAAAAAACTGTCCATGGGCGCGGGCAATTTTTTCCCATTGGTCAATCTGGGTCACAAACAGGCGCGTGCGCAGCACATGCTTCAGTTGTGCGCCGGCGCGAGACAGGGCGGTTTCCAGGTTTTTCAGGGCCTGCAGCGTTTGCGCCTCGGGGTCTTGCAAACCCACCAGCTTCCCGTCGGCGCCTGTCCCGGTGGTGCCGGAAACCGCCACATGGGCTCCGATCTTCACGGCCCGGGAATAGCCGATGATGGGCTCCCAGGTGGAGCCGCTGGAAATATTTTCGCGTTTCATGAAAAAGCCCTCAAGCATGGAGTAAAGCGGGGATTATACTGTCGTCCCATGGAGTTCACAGAAAAATCCCGTATGCGCCAGGCGGTCCTTGCGCGCCGTGATGCCCTAGTGGCCGCGCACCGGCAGCAACGCAGTCAGGCCTTATGTGTGCGCGTGCTAGCGCGGGACGAATGGCAGAGGGCCCAGGTCATTCTGGCCACAGTGGCCATGGGCTCAGAGCCCGACACCCAGTGGCTGCTGCACAGGGCCCTCGAACAAGGAAAAACCCTGGTTTTGCCACGGGTGCAACGGGCGGACAAATCCCTCGGACTATATGCCGTTCAACACCTTTCCCAGGATCTTCTGCCCGGCGTCTGGGGAATTCTCGAACCGAACCCGCAGCGCTGTGCGTCAATTCCCTTGACACAGGTGGATTTGATCTTGGTTCCTGGAGTGGCCTTTGACCACACGGGCGCACGTCTGGGGTATGGGGCCGGCTATTACGATCGAATGCTCGCGCGCGCGGAATGCAGGGCACGCACGCTCGCCATGGCCTTTGAAGAACAGTGGGTGCCCCAGGTGCCCATGGACGATCACGATCAACGGGTGCACTGTGTGCTCTTTGACCAGCGGGCAGAGGGTGTTTTGGATCAAGGCGAACCATCATGACAGATTCTTCGAAGCGCGCACCGCGCCGTCAATCGTACCAGGGGCTTTGGCTGCATGGATTCCATCGCGTGGATTACACCGAATGGGGTGACCCACTCAATCCCAGGGTTTTGGTCTGTGTGCATGGATTAACGCGCAATGGGCGCGACTTTGATGCGCTGGCGCAGCAGTTAAGCACCGACTATCGCGTGCTTTGTCCGGATGTGGTGGGGCGCGGTACCAGCGAATGGCTGGCCCAGAAATCCGACTATGCCTACCCGCTTTATCTGTCGGATATGGCAGCACTCATTGCCCGCAGTGGGGCTGAGCGCGTGGACTGGGTGGGAACCTCCATGGGGGGCATCATCGGCATGATGCTGGCCGCCCAACCGGGTTCGCCCATTGGCAAACTGGTGCTCAATGATGTGGGTAGCATCGTTTCTGCGGCCGGATTGCAGCGTTTGTCCGGCTATGTGGGGCAAGCGCAGGCCTTTGCCTCGCTGCCCGAGGTGGAAGATTATTTTCGTCGTACCCATCAGGGTTTTGGGCCCCTCACGGACCAGCAATGGCATCATCTGGCCGTTCACGGGGCGGCTCAGGGATCCGATGGCCAGTACCGTTTGCGCTACGATCCGGCCATTGCCACCTCCTTTGTGGGCACTCCGCTGATGGATATCGACCTGTCGCTGTTCTGGAACGCCGTGCGCTGTCCCACGCTGGTGTTGCGCGGGGCGCAATCCGATTTGTTGCTGCCACACACCTTAGCCCTCATGCAAATGGGGCATCCGCAACTCCAGATACAGGACATTCCAGAATGCGGACATGCGCCCGCTCTGATGGCGCCAGAACAGATCAACCGCATCCGTGAGTTCCTGCGCTGATCCCGAGCGTTCAAGGTCGCCACCAGAGATGAATTCCGCGCCCGAAAAACCCCGCCTGTCCAAAGTGATGGCGCAGCGTGGCCTCTGTTCCAGGCGGGAGGCCGATGTGTGGATCGAAAAGGGCTGGGTGCGGGTGGATGGCGTGGTGATCAAGGCCCTAGGAACCCGTATCGATCCCACACAAACGATCCTCATCGCCCCAGAGGCACAACGGCAACAGAGTCGGCTCCTGACGTTGCTGCTGCATAAGCCCGTGGGATACGTGTCCGGACAAGCGGAAGATGGCCATCAACCCGCTGTGGTCTTGGTGGAACCGGACAGGCATTGGCGCGAAGACCCCACGCAGATTCCCTTCACCCCCGGAATACTGCGCGGCATGGCGCCGGCCGGTCGCCTAGATATCGACTCCACAGGATTGCTGGTGCTGACCCAGGATGGCCGTGTGGCCAAAACACTCATCGGCGCCGACTCCAGCATCGAAAAAGAATATCTGGTTCGAGTTCAGGGGCGCTTAAGCGAGCGCAATCTAGCCCTGCTCAATCATGGGTTGACGCTCGATTCAGCACCGCTGAAGCCGGCCAAAGTGAGCTGGCAGAACGAGGATCAGCTGCGCTTCATCCTGCGCGAGGGAAAGAAGCGCCAGATTCGCCGCATGTGCGAGCTGGTGGGGCTGACGGTAACCGGTTTGAAGCGGGTGCGCATCGGACGCGTGCGTTTGGGGGCCTTGCCCTTGGGGCAGTGGCGGTTTCTGGCGCCGGGGGAATCTTTTTGAACTCCCCAAGCCCTCTGCTGCACCAACTCTGTAGTACAGGATCGAAGACACAGTGAGGAGACACACCTATGTATGACTATCGTGCACCATTGCGGGACATGGCCTTCGTCGTGAAGGAATTACTCGGACTCTCGGCCGTTTCCCGGTTGTCGGACTATGAGGGGTATGGGGAAGCCACCGATGAACTGTTCGATGCCATTCAAGAAGAATGTGCTCGATTTTCCCAGGAGGTTCTTTCTCCCCTCAACCGCATGGGCGATCAAACGCCGGCTCGAATGGAAGCCGGCGCCGTGGTGACTGCGCCCGGCTTTAAGGCCGGCTATGAACAGTTCATCGCCGCCGGATGGAATGGGCTGACGGCGCCCGTGGCCTTTGGCGGACAGGGTCTGCCAAATGTAATGGGTGCGCCGGCAGAAGAAATGTGGCATGCCGCCAACATGGCCTTCACGCTGTGTCCCCTGTTGACGCGTGGGGCCATCGAGGCGATTCATACCGTGGGAACACCGGAACAACGCCAGCGCTATTTGCCCCAGATGGTTAGCGGGCGCTGGACCGGCACCATGAACCTGACCGAGCCCCAGGCGGGCTCGGATCTGGCGGCCTTGCGCACGCGCGCCGTGCCAGAAAACGGACACTACCGGATCACGGGCCAGAAAATTTTCATTACCTACGGGGACCAGGACTACACCGAGAATATCATTCATCTGGTCTTGGCCCGTTTGCCCGATGCGCCTGCCGGGGTCAAGGGGCTTTCCCTGTTCATTGTGCCCAAATTTCTGCTGCAACCCGATGGCTCCCTGGGTCCAGCCAACGATCTGCGCACGGTATCGCTGGAACATAAACTGGGCATTCATGCCAGCCCCACCTGTGTGCTGTCCTATGGCGACGAGGGGGGCGCCTGGGGCGAACTCCTGGGCGAGCCTCATCGCGGACTGGAGATCATGTTTATCATGATGAATGCCGCCCGTTTTTCGGTGGGGGTGCAGGGCATGGCCATTGGCCAGCGGGCTTATCAGGGGGCTTTGGAATATGCCCGGGAAAGAATTCAGGGCACGCCCCTGGGCCTGAGCACGGCGGCCCCCATCGTCTTTCATCCAGATGTTAAGCGCATGCTCTCCAGCATGAAGGCACGCCTAGAGGCGTGCCGCGCGCTGTCCTATTATGCCGGGCAGATGCTCGATTTAGCCCTGGCAGAAAAAGACCCCACACAGCGCTCCTGGGCCCAGGCCCGCTCCGATTTGCTCACACCCATCGTGAAGGGTTTTTGCAGCGAGTCTGGTTTGTGGGTGGCCAATGAAGCCCTTCAGGTGTTTGGGGGCATGGGGTATGTGGAAGAAACCGGCATCGCCCAATGTTTGCGCGACGCGCGGATCACGACCATTTATGAAGGAACCACGGGCATTCAGGCCAATGATCTGGTGGGACGCAAACTGTTGCGCGACCAGGGCGCAATGGTCCGCTCCCTGCTCACCGAAATCCAGGCGTTCTTGCCGGAGTTGCAGCATCCCGCACTGCCGGGCAGTTTGGCCCAAACCCTGGCCCATGTGCTGGGCTTGGCCGAGCAGTCCAGTGTGCATCTGGGCAAAACCGCCTTATCTGGCAAACTGCCCCAGTGCTTTGGCGTGGCTGTTCCCTATCTGCATTTGCTGGGCTGGCTGGTATCCGGTTGGCTGATGGCGCGCAGCGCGCTCGTGGCGGCACGCAAACTGCAGGAAGGGAGTCAGGAAACGGATTTCTACCAGGCCAAGATCGCCACTGCGGTCTTTTATGCCGAGCATGGCATGGGTGTGAGCACGAGCTTGCAGCGCATCGTGGTGGGGGGAGGGCCGGCCCTGGATGGCATGAATCCAGAGCACTTTTAAGGATTGGACGGACCCATGAAAAAACTCCTGTTTCAGTTGGATACGGATGAGCACGCCTCGGTGTTTGACCAGGTGGTGGGCTATGATGGCGGCGCCGATCAGGTCGTGCCCTACGCCCGGGTGACTCCTGGGCATATCAGAGCGATGGTGGAAGGGGCCATCTTTACGCGCGCGCCGAAGGATAAAAAAAATACGGCCCTGTTTGTGGGTGGGTCTGATCTGGTGGCCGGAGAAGCCCTGATGCGGGCCATCCAAAGCCAGTTTTTTGGGGCCTTTCGAGTGTCCCTGATGCTCGACAGCAATGGGGCCAACACTACGGCAGCAGCCTGTGTGGCCTGGTTGGCGCGCGGCCGCGATCTGCGCGCACGGCGCGCCGTGGTGTTGGCAGGAACGGGTCCGGTGGGGCAACGGGTGGCCGCCATGCTGGCCATGGAGGGGGCACAGGTCTGCATCACCGGACGCCAACTGGAACGGGCCCAGGCCGCCACCCAGGCTATGGCCGCTCGCTTTGGCGTGGAAGTGACCGCGCTGGCCGCACCCGATGGGCAAACGCGTGCCGAAGCCGTATCCCAGGCCCATCTGGTGGTGGCGGCGGGTGCCGCCGGGGTGGTCCTGCTCGCGCAAGAGCAATGGCGTGCCTTGCCGCAACTGGAATTACTGGCCGATGCCAACGCTTCTGGGCCTGCGGGGATCGAGGGAATCGAGATGGCCGATCGCGGCGTGCTGCGGCACGGAAAAACCTGTTATGGTCCCCTGGGCTTTGGGGCGCTTAAATTGGCCTTGCATCGGGCCTGCATCGGTCGCTTGTTTGAACAGAATGATCTGCACCTGGACGCGCGGGAGATACTCGCCATGGCCAAGCAGATGGTGGCCTGAGGGGGGCTAGAACCGGTCACCTTGGGCAGGACAGGATCCTTATCACGTACAGGCAGGAGAGGGCATGCAGGAGAGCACAGTACAGGGTTTTTTGCAGGATCTGGCCAGTCGCAATCCAACGCCGGGTGGGGGTGGCGCCGCGGCCATTATGGGGGCCATGGGGGCGGCGTTGCTGTCTATGGTGGCCAATTTGACCCTGGGCAAAAAAGGCTACGAGGCGGTAGAAGCAGAAATGCAGGAGCAACTGGCCCAGACGGAAACCTTGCGTGCCCGGTTTCTGGACTTGGCTACCCAGGATGCGCTGGCTTTCAATCAGTTGATGGCGGGCTATCGGCTGCCAAAACAGACCCAGGCCGATCAGGTGCTGCGCGCAGCAGCCATTCAAAGAGGGCTTGAAGCGGCTACCCGCGTGCCCCTGGACTGTGCCCACACCTGTGCCGAAGCCATCCGTCTGGCCCAGCGTTCGGCGGTCATCGGCCATCAAAACGTGATTAGTGACACCGGCGTGGCCGTGCTGGCCCTGTTGGCGGCACTGCGCAGTGCGGCACTGAATGTGGACATCAACCTACCCACCATTCAGGATGCCGCCTTTGTCACCAGGGTTCGGACCCAGTTGGAGCACCTGTTGCAGGAGGACGTTCCACGGGCCGAAGCGGTCCATGAAGCAGTCCGGCAACGCCTGCGCTAGCTGTTCACGTACTGTTCCAGTTGGTGAATGGTCTCTTCCTGCTCGTTGAGGGCATCCTTCACCAGGTCTCCAATGGAGAGCACGTTGACCACCCGGCCATTATCCAGTACTGGCAGATGGCGCACCCGTTTGTTGGTCATGATGGACATGCAGGTTTCGCGGGTACTTTGTAGGGTGACGGTCCAGACGGGAGAGGTCATGATTTCCGATACGGGCAGATGCACCGAGGTGTCTGCACTCTGGGCCACCCGGCGGGCGTAATCCCGTTCCGAGAGCATTCCCAGCAGTTGCTCATGTTGCATCACCAGCAGGGCGCCCACGTTGCGCTCGGCCATCAGGCGCAGCGCCTCTAAAACGGTGGTGTCGGGGGTGATGGCGCAGGGGGTGCTTTGGGGTTTTGATTTCAACAGGGTTTTGACGGTATTCATCTGGGATCCTCCTGAAGCAAATGGCACAAAAGGCCGTGTGGGTGCTGACAGACGGGGTCTCTCTCTGCGGTCTCGTGGTCGCCCACACCGGGAGAAGAGTCGCTTCATCATACACCTCCCGGGTACTGCTGGCACGGGCGATGAAGGGTCAGATCCCGACTGCTGTGGCCCCTAGATCTGAGTGCGACACAAAGCGCTGGTTGATTTGGCGGCGAATGGCCCCAATCAATTCACCCGCCGTCAATCCCACGGGTCCGACACCCTCTTGCACACAGGCGTCGGCCGCGGCACCGTGCAGCCATACGCTCAAGGATAAGGCCAGTTCTGGCGCCAATCCCTGGGCCAACAAGGCCCCCACCATGCCGGCCAGCACGTCCCCCATTCCCGGCCCCGACAGGGCGGCATTCCCGGTGGGATTAATCCACCAGCGCCCGCTTGCACTGGCGATGACCGTGCCGCACCCCTTGAGGGCCACCCAGCACTGATACCGTTGTGCTAGCCCAAGGGCCCACTGCACCCGATCGGTCGGGGCTGCGCCATGCAGGTGGCGCGCTTCGCCGGGGTGCGGGGTTAACAGGGTGGGGTGCGCCCGGCAGGCCACGGCCTGGACTAAGGCGGGATCTGAGGCCAGAAGATACAGCGCGTCGGCGTCTAGCACCAGCGCTCCGGCAAAGGCCACGATGTGTGGCATCAGTTGTTGCGCGGCCGGGGAGCGCCCCAAACCAGGGCCTGCCACTAGGGTGGTGAGTGCCGGGTTGGCCAGCACGGTGGACGCGGCGGAGACCATTAG
>JAJZHV010000012.1:9533-11859 GCA_021804345.1 Pseudomonadota bacterium
AATGAGGTCGACGCGCACCGCCGGCAACGAGCTGCCGCTGACCGCAACTTCGCCGATGCCTTCGACTTGTGACAGCTTTTGCGCCAGCACGGTGGAGGCGGCGGAGACCATTAGTTCCGGTTGCTGTAGAGCGAAGGGGGCTAAGTCGCACTCCGCCTCGGGAGGTGCTAACCATACCCGTCCAGCCCCACAGAACAGGGCGCTACGGGCGGCCAGCAGGGCCGCACCCCTCATGCCCAGAGCGCCCCCGATGACGCCCACGGTGCCATACAATCCCTTGTGGGTATTGCGGGCGCGTTGCGGCCAGCCCAGCCCGAGCTGGGGACCTTGCAACAGGGCACCCGGACTGGAGGGTGTTAACCCCAGAGAAAAAACCACCACCTGACCGCTATGATCTGGTCCGTCTGCGGTATGCAGGCCGGGTTTGTCGGCAATGAAAGTGAGCGTGTGATGGGCGCGGAAGCTGTGGGGTTGGGCCTTGCCGGTGTCGCAGTCCAACCCGCTGGGCACATCCAAGGCGATGCGCCGACAGTGAAGTTGGTTGGCCCGTTGGATCCAGCCCCCATAGGGCTCTTGCAGTGGGCGCTGCACACCGATACCCAACAGGGCGTCTACCACCCAGGCGGGAGCAAGGCTCGGGTCCCAGTGAGCGCTACAGCGCACCGCCGCAGCGCCCAGCAATTCCTGACGGGCCTCCTGCGCCCACTCGCACACCGGACGCTCGGGTGTGGCGCAGGCCAGGTGTACCCACCAACCCGCCCGGTGCAGATGCCAAGCCGTGATCCAGCCATCCGCCCCATTGTTGCCCGGACCCAGCAAAAACAGCACGGGCCCCCCGGGGGGATGCTGGGCCAGCATCCACTGGGCTGCGGCCTGCGCCGCGCGCCTCATCAGGGGCGCGCGCTCCTCATCCAGGCGCGCCTGGGCTTCCACGGTTCGAAGGGCTTCACGGGTCAGCAAGGGATGCATGGGTCTGGGGTCTCGAAGAGCTTCGGGCAGGGTGGATCATGGCATATTCCTCTTCCGGATTCAAAACCGGCTGGGTGGCAAAGGGCTTACACTGTGGCCGCAGGCGCTGTTTTTCCGGGGTTTTGGAACCAAAGCGCGGCCCTGATGGTCAATCAGGACATGTTCACCCTAACCTTTCCCTGATAGGCGATTTTATGAGTGCATTGGCTACCCTGTATACTACGGTGGCGGGAGCGGCGGTATTGCCCCCGCCATTCACAACCCGACTTCAGGAGGATCGGGTCGTGGCCTGCGGGCCGGCGACCTCGAACGGCATGTCAGATCGGGATATCGATCAAAAACTGGTGGAACAGGCCCAACAGGGCCACAAGGCAGCCTTCGAAATGCTGGTGTCCAAATACCAGCGCAAGTTGGCGCGCCTGGTGGGGCGGCTGGTGCGCGACCAGGCCGAGGCCGAAGATGTCACGCAAGAAGCCTTTATCAAGGCCTATCGGGCCTTGGGCTCCTTTCGGGGGGATAGCGCTTTTTACACTTGGTTGTACCGCATCGGGGTGAATACGGCCAAAAATTATCTGGTGGCTCAAGGCCGTCGAGCACCCACTCAAACGCTGATGGATTCGGAGGAGGCCGAGCATTTCGAAGAGGCCGGATTGTTGCACGACGTCAATACCCCCGAAGCCGAACTCATGAGCCGCCAAATCGTCGAGACGGTCAACGCCGCCATGGACGACCTGCCCACCGAGCTCAGTACCGCCATCCGTTTGCGCGAAATCGATGGGTTGAGTTATGAGGAAATCGCGACCTTGATGAGCTGTCCCATCGGCACGGTCAGGTCGCGTATTTTTCGGGCACGCGAAGCCATTTCACAACGCTTGCGGCCCCAGCTGGATGTATCGGGGGATAGAAGATGGTAATTCATGACGAACGACTATCCGCATTGATGGATGGTCAGCTGGATGCAGAGCAGGAACAGGCGCTGATCCGGCAATGGGCCCAGGAAGACGTGGCTTGCCGCTGGAACGACTATCATCTGATTGGAGATGTTTTGCGCGAACAGGAGATTCGCCATGTGTGCCTGACCCGGCGCATTTCCGAGGCCCTGAAGGCCGAGCCCGTGGTGTTGGTGCCCAAACGTCGACCACCCCCTGTGCCCGCCCGTTGGCTGGCGGTAGCCGCCACGGTGGCCGCCGTTGGCCTGACCACCTGGAACCTGCGCCCACCGGCCAGCGACGCGCCAACCCCTGGGGTGCAGTCGGCCTCTGTGGCACCACCGGTGGCGGCCGTCGATCCGGCCCCTGGGGCTACTACTGTGCTGGCGCTCCAAAGTGCGCAGCCCCTGGCGCCTGCAGCGGCCGAG
>JAJZHV010000013.1 GCA_021804345.1 Pseudomonadota bacterium
TTTCTCAAGAAGCCTGAAGCCACCTACGAAACCAAAACAGTGGACCACGGTCTGAACAAGGAGGCAGCTTACGTGGCGGGGCTACCAGACGCCGAATTGCGGGACATCGCGGTTTTTCTGTCCGAATTAAAGGCCACCCAGGGCTCGCCCGATGCCCAGTTGCCCATGCCGGAACGTTCGGGGTTTGTGGATGAAATGGTCCAGATCTGGGCCCCCGACAATTGGAAAGCCGAACGCCACGACCTGCGACAAGACGCCATCAAACCTAACAACGAGAGACCTTGAGCAATGGCCACTGAACAACCTTCCCTGCATCCCGGCATCCTGGATCACGAGTACACCAGATTTACCTTGCTTTTTGTATACGCCTGCCGTCCTTATGCCATCATCGGGTTTTCCTGGGGGGCCATCATGGGGGGAGTACCCCTGTTCCGCATGTTTGTGGATACCGCCCCCCATGGCAAGTTGATCCTGCTGGCTCACGGCCATATCAACCTACTGGGTTGGGTTGAAATGGCTATTTTTGGCGCCATCTACTACTTCATTCCACGTTTGGTGAACCGCCCCATCTACAGCATGCAACTCGTCAAGGTCCATTTCTGGATGCATAATGTGGGTTTGATGGGAATGGTCATTCTATTTTCCACCGCAGGTGTGATTGGCGGCTATGACCCCGGCCCCGAAGTAGAAGCCACCGTGACTCACCTCATGGCGGGCGTCGGCTTTTTCGGGACGCTGGTGTTGCTTGCCAACATCATCTGGGGTTACAACATCTTCAAAACCGGCAAAAAGGGCGCCTGACTTCATGGGAAACCTTCACCTGTCACGTGTTTTTCTGGGACTCGCGCTCTGCACTGCCCTGACGGGCTGCAACCGTCCTTCGGGTGGATCGGAATTGGGGCTTGGTTCTGTGGCCCCTCGCCTGCCCACCAAAACACTGGCTGATGTGGGCGGAGACATGACGCGCATCACCACCTATCGCCAACCCGACGAGCGCATGTACCAGTACTCGCTAGACAAGGCATTGGCCACCGGAAAACCCATTCTCCTGGAATTTGCCACCCCTGGTCATTGCTCCATTTGCGACCGTCAACTGCAAATTACCAAATCCCTGCTCGACAAGTATCAGGGGCAAGTGCTGTTTCTGCATATGGATCAATACGAAAACCCCGAGGCCTTTAAAGCCTATCAGGTCATGGGAGATCCCTGGACCTTTGTGATCGATGCCAAAGGAATCGTCCGTTACCAGCAGCCCGGGCCCATGCTCTACCGGGAAATGGAAAGCGCCATTCAATCGGTTTTACCCCAACGAACGGCCGCAAGGGCCATCAATTAGCTGCCCGGTGGCGCTGTCCAGATGAGGGCGTTTCGGGGTATGGTTGCGGATTGTTTCACGAATTCAAGGCGAGTTCATTATGGCTAAAGCCTGCTCACTCAAACAGGACACTCGGGGAATGCTGTGGGATTTATTGCTGTACATTCCCACAGTGACCGCGTTACTGGCCTTTGCGGCCAATGCATGGTATGCGGATAACAGCAATCTGGCGTATCTGCTGGTATTTCTGGCCAGTTTTTTCCTGATTGCCGGAGCCAACCGAATTCTCAAAACCCGCCTCATGCTTCTGCCCTCCTCGCCCATTGGCATCGAGGCCACCCGCCAACAGGTCATCTTGCTGCTACGCAATGGCCAGCGCATCAGCCTGATGAAAAACATCAAACTTTACCGGGACTTTTCGGGGCGCTCCTTTGGTCTGACAGGGCTGGACAGCAGCGGACGTCGCTTGCAGTTTGTGTTTCACAGAGGACAATTTTCTCTGGAGCAAGACTATCAGGCCTTACAAAACCTGTACAAGCCGCTTGAATCCTGAGGGTTTTCTGGTCGAGTGAAGTCCCCGGTGCGGGAGCGGCCCCAATGCCCATCGGAGCGTTGGCAAAATCTTAGCTGCGCCGCTTGATCACATCCCAGGCCATGTACGCGATCGCACCACCCACCAGCAAACAGGCCCCTCCCATCAAACGGTACTCGGTTTCGGGGGGCACCATCCCCCCCACCAGCATGTGCACGGTATACGCCGTCAAAAACAAGGAACTACAGGTCACCACCAGATAAACCAGAGCTTCGCGCAGAGGAATCTTCATGGTTTAGGCCCTGGCGTGGATGCCGAAGAGCTATTGCCTGATGTACTGGACGAACCTCTGGTGGGCGCAGGAGAGAGGGGCAAAACGGGTTGGGTCGGTGACAGGGTTGCTGGTTCTGGAGGAGGCTGATCCAGTGCCGGCTGCGGCAAGGCGGGGGCCAAATCTGGTCGCGTCACGGCCAGGATCACCCCGCCGGGTTGCAGCGTGACGGTTTCCAGATCGGCACCCAGCAGGGCCAGATTTTGGGTCAACCCCAGGTTTTGGGTGGCACTGGGCAACAGCAGCAAATGGGTCAGGCCACGCAACAGAGACTTTTGAGCAACCGGATCCTTGGCCACGGGCGGCAGAGGCAAGGCATCACAGCGGCAGGCAATCATGGTCCGGGCCGGCCACTGGCTAGCCACACGCAGCCGCGGCATGGGTTTTCCCACATCCTCCGCCACGCGCCGCAACCGCTCTACATCGTCGGCAAAGGTTTTGATCAGAATGTCGCGTTGAGAAAACAGCTGGTTGCGGTTTTGCTCAAACCATTGACGATCCAGCCGCAAACTCACCGTAGCCAGCAGCAACAGCAACAGCAACAGCCATCCGCGCTGCGCCATGAAACCGCGTCCAGCCCACAGGGCCCGGGGTTGTAGCAGCCAGGCAAAACCTTCAACCAACAACAGCACCAGTGTCAGAAAGAGCCAGGTGCCATCGCTTTGCAGCAATCCAAGCGCTACCCCCAACCAGAGTGTTCGCCCCCCCAGATCCCCCCATAAGGCAGCGCGTCGAGACAGCATCAAAACCCCCAGCACGGCGGCCAGAAGCAGGCCCTGAATCCAGGTTTGGACTTCCGCACCAATGCCGAGCACATCCTCTCCCCAAAACAAGGCCGGTAATTGCGTAATGGGGTTGCGCCAGCTACCCAGATCCCGCCATCCCATGGATAACAACAGGGCCAACAGGGTCAGCAACAGGATGCCCACGTAAAAATGGCGTTGGCGGGTGGTGTCCAGCGGCTGCGTGCGCCAGGACCAGAACAGGGCGAGGGGATAGGCCAGTCCTGCCGGATGCAGGCTGACGCTGAAGGCACAGATTAGTAACTGGGCAAAGAACAGTCCTCCGAAGATGCGGGGGGTTTGCCGGTAGGCCCGATCCAGCCAGAACCCTGCCACAAACAAGGCCAGCAGAACAACCCCGGGAGCCAGCGCATCCAGTTGCTGTAGGGTGAGAGGAGCGATCAGCAGCAACCCGGTGGCCAGCAAAGACACTTCATCGGTGGCCTGCAGTTGACGCCAGCGGTAGAGCCCATAAGCTGTGGCTGCCAGCACTCCGGTCAAGAGTACTTTGGCAGCAAATACCTGGCCGGGCCACAGATAACCCAGAGGAAGCCAAAGCAAGGCCCGTACATCCGGGGTGCCCAGCGTCACCACAGAATTGGCCACCTGATCCCCAATGGACCAGTCCAGCACCAGGGCCTTGGCCCCGCCCTCATCCAGCCCATAGGGCAGGCGGCTTAATACCAGCAGGGTGAGCAGAGCCCATACACCCAGCGCGACATACCCACCATAGCGGCGGGGGAAGGGACTTGGCATGGTTCGGTCGGACAGCCTAACGTAAACCCGCCGTATAATCAGCCAGTGCCTTGATTTCTTCGTTGCTCAGGCGATGCGCAATGGTACGCATGATGGCAGCCGGATCATTGCTGCGCGTTCCGTTTTTGAAATGCTGCAGCTGGGTTTCGGTGTATTCCTGATATTGTCCGGAAAGACGGGGGTACAGCGCCGGGATACCACTTCCTGTCGGGCCATGACAACCGGCACAGGCAGGCACTCCCCGGTCCGCATCACCGCCGCGCCACAGTTTTTCGCCCACGGCGACCAGTTGTGGGTCGTTGGCTTGCGAGCGCTTGGGAGGTTGGGCCGCATACCAGGCCGCCACATTACGCATGTCGGCCTCTGTCATGGACGCCACGATCCCCGACATAATGGGATTGTTGCGCAAAGGCGGGGCCCCATTAACGGACTTCATGTTGCTTAACTGCTTGACGGTATAGTCAGCCAGTTGTGCGGCCAAGTGCGGTTGGGTTGGAATCGGACTGACCCCCTCCAGGCCGTGGCAGGCAAAACACACAGAACTGGCAATTTGCTTGCCTTTTTCAGCGTCTCCCTGAACCGCCCACGCAGTAGAACCCATGCCCAGCAATAGCAACACCATTAACGTCTTTTTCATTTAGGGACCTCTTTCCTTTTAGACGAATCGCAAACCTTTAGGGTCTGAACCGGGGTATTCTACCAGAAGTTATCTTGCAATGCGGCAAGCTTTACTGGGCCACTAGGCGCGCATACCCCAAGGCTAGCCACTTGACGCCCGCATCCCGAAAATTGACCTGCACCCGCGCATCGCTCCCCCCGCCCTCGCATTGCAGCACCACCCCGTAGCCAAATTTTTCGTGCCGCACGGCCTGCCCCATATAAAAAGGCAAACTGGAGGCTGGGCGTGTCGCTGGGGCGCCAGCAGTGGGCACGTTGTGGGCTACCGGATACCGGGCTGGCTGTCGTGGTGCCGAGGATTTTGCCGGGGTTGACAGCCAGCGGCATAGCCCGGAAGGAATTTCATCGATAAAGCGTGAGCGCAACCCGTAACGCACCTGCCCGTGCAGCATGCGACTTTGGGCGCGCGTCAAATACAGGCGCTCCCGCGCCCGGGTAATAGCCACATACATCAACCGCCGTTCCTCCTCCAGCCCCTCGGACTGGGTCAGGGCATTTTCGTGTGGAAACAGCCCTTCCTCTAGGCCACACACGAAGACCGTCTGAAACTCCAGCCCCTTGGCGGCGTGTACCGTCATCAACTGCAGCGCATCCAGACCTGGCGCTGCCTCGTGCTCACCCGCCTCAAGGCTGGCATGCGATAAAAAAGCCTGCAAGTCACCCAGCTCTGATTCATGTTCGAAGCCGGCAGCAGCAGACACCAGTTCCTCCAGGTTTTCCACCCGATCAGCGCCCTCACGATCGGCCCGATAGTGGGCCAGCAAGCCACTCTCCTGCAACAGGGTGGCCACCAGCTCGGCCATGGGCAGCGCAGCTGCAGCCACTTTGAGGCGTTCGACACAGGTGAGAAAGGCGCTCAATCCGGCACCCGCTTTTCCCGTCAAGCCGTGCTGCAAAGCAGCTTGATAGAGGCTGATGCCTTGCTCCCGGGCCGTACCTTGCAGCAGTTCCAGGGAACGGGTTCCCACTCCGCGCGGAGGAAAATTAACCACCCGCAAAAACGCCCCCTCATCCTCCGAATGGGCTGCCAAGCGTAAATAGGCCATGGCGTGCTTGATTTCCAGACGATCGAAGAAGCGTAACCCACCATACACCCGGTATCCGATTCCGGCCCCGAACAGGGCATGTTCCAGCACCCGCGACTGGGCATTGGAACGGTACAGAAGAGCCATTTGGGACAAGGGCAGGCCCTCTGACATCAAGGCGCGCACTTCTTCCACCACAAAGCGCGCTTCTTCCCCGTCACTGAAGGCCTCGTACACCCGCACCGGCTGCCCTGCCCCAGCCTGGGTCCACAGGTTCTTCCCCAATCGGCCCTGGTTATGGCGAATCAAGGCATTGGCAGCATCCAGGATATTGCCGAAGGAACGATAGTTCTGCTCTAGACGGATAACCCGCTTCAGCGCGTATTCCCGCTCGAAATCGCGCATATTCGCCACCTCGGCGCCACGAAAACCGTAAATGGACTGGTCATCGTCGCCCACGGCAAACACGGCATGTTCCGGACCGGTCAGAAGCTTGAGCCATTGGTATTGCAAGCGGTTGGTATCCTGAAACTCGTCCACCAGCAGATAGGTAAAGCGCTCCTGGTAATGCGCTCGCAGCAGTTCGTTGGTGCGCAGCAACTCTACGCAGCGCAGCAGCAGCTCGGCAAAATCCACCACGCCCTCCTTCTGGCATTGCGCCTCATAGCCCAGATAAAGGTCGCGCAAAGCGCGAGTACGGGCATCAAAGCCCTCCACCTGCCCCGGGCGCAGGCCGGCTTCCTTTTGCGCGTTGATGAATTGCTGGGTCTGGCGCGCCGGATAACGCGCCTCATCCACTTGCTGGGCGCGCATCAGCCGTTTGATGGCAGACAGCTGATCCTGTCCATCGAGAATCTGAAACTGGGGCGACAGACGCGCCTCTGCGGCATGGGCGCGTAGCAGACGATGACACAGACCATGGAATGTCCCCACCCACATGCCCCGGGTATTAATGGGCAGCAGGGCCGAAAGACGGGCCAGCATTTCGCGCGCGGCCTTGTTGGTGAAGGTAACGGCGAGCAAACCCATAGGCGTTACCCGGCCGGTTTGAATCAACCAGGCCATGCGGGTGGTGAGCACCCGGGTCTTGCCACTCCCGGCTCCAGCCAGAATCAGGGCCGACTCCTGAGGCAAAGTCACCGCAGCCAGTTGTTCCGCGTTCAGACCGTCAAGCAATACAGCATTCATGAAAACCACCGAAAAAAGAGCACCCCGTATTATACGAGAGCCAACTCCGGGTTTGCCCTAGCATCGGGTTATAATTCCAGTTTATTCTTCAGATGCCATCATGGACGATCAGTACAACCCGCAACACATCGAAGCGCACCTGCAACAGGAATGGGCCGAGCAAGGGACTTACCGCGCACAGGAGGAGGACCCCCGCCCAAAATATTATTGTCTTTCCATGTTTCCCTATCCCTCTGGAAAGCTGCATATGGGGCATGTGCGCAACTACACCATCGGTGACGTCCTGGCGCGAAGCCACCGCATGAAGGGGTTTAACGTCCTCCAGCCCATGGGTTGGGACGCCTTTGGTTTGCCGGCAGAAAATGCCGCCCATCAAAACCAAGTGGCCCCGGCCCAATGGACCTACCAGAATATCGAGGCCATGAAACGCCAACTCAAGGCGCTGGGGTTGGCCATTGACTGGCAGCGGGAGCTGGCCACTTGCCGTCCCGACTACTATCGCTGGGAACAATGGCTTTTTACCCGCCTGTTTGAAAAGGGCGTCATTTACCAAAAAACCGGCACCGTCAATTGGGATCCGGTGGATCAGACCGTGCTGGCCAACGAGCAAGTGATTGAAGGACGCGGTTGGCGCTCGGGCGCGCTGGTGGAAAAGCGCGAAATCCCCATGTACTACTTGCGCATCACCGCCTATGCCGAAGAATTACTAGAGGACCTGGAACACCTCGAGGGCTGGCCAGAGCAAGTCAAAACCATGCAGCGCAACTGGATTGGGCGCTCGCAAGGCACCCTGATCCGCTTCCCTCTGGCTCACGATCCCAGCACGGTACTCACGGTTTTCACCACGCGCGCCGACACCCTGTATGGGGCCACGTACGTGGCCATTGCGGCGGAGCATCCCCTAGCCCTGGAAGCAGCACGTGAGCGTCCGGCCTTGGCCGAATTCATCCAGTCCTGTCGTCAGGGGGGCGTTGCAGAAGCGGAACTGGCCACGCAGGAAAAAAAGGGCATGGATACCGGACTGCAGGTGCAGCACCCGCTGACCGGAAGCCTTTTGCCCCTGTGGGTGGCCAATTATGTCCTCATGGGCTATGGAGAAGGGGCGGTCATGGCGGTGCCAGCCCACGATACGCGCGATTTTGAATTTGCCCGCCAATATGGACTGCCCCTCAAGGCGGTCATTGCCCCAGCCCAGACTGAGGCCTCTGCGCCCTGTTCCGCGGAGCTTGCCGCCGCCTTTACCGAAGACGGCACGCTGTTTGACTCGGAAGATTTTTCCGGGCTGAGTTCCGCCGCCGCGCGCGAAAAAATGGGGCTCGTGCTACAAGCCCTGCATAGCGGTCAGCCACAAACCCAGTACCGCTTGCGCGACTGGGGAATTTCCCGCCAGCGCTACTGGGGTTGTCCCATCCCCATCATTCATTGCCCGCATTGCGGACAGGTCCCGGTTCCCGAGCAGGATCTGCCTGTAGTCCTGCCTGAAGCCGTCACTTTTGACGGCGTGGGCTCTCCACTCAAAAAAGACCCAGGGTTCTATCAAACCGCCTGTCCCCGTTGCGCGGCGCCCGCCACCCGCGAAACCGACACCATGGATACTTTCGTGGAGTCCTCCTGGTATTTTGCACGGTTTGCCTGCCCCGACCAGGGCAATACCATGCTGGACCCGCGCGCCAACCACTGGTTGCCGGTGGATCAATATGTGGGCGGAATCGAGCACGCCATCTTGCATTTGCTGTATGCGCGCTTTTTTACCAAGCTGATGCGTGATGAGGGTTTGATCACTCACGACGAACCGTTCCGGCACCTGCTCACCCAGGGCATGGTTCTGAAGGACGGGGCCAAAATGTCCAAATCGAAGGGCAATACGGTGGATCCGCAAGCCTTGATCGATCAATACGGAGCCGACACGGCGCGCTTTTTCATCATCTTCACCAGCCCACCGGAACAGTCCCTGGAGTGGTCCGATGCGGGCGTTCAGGGGGCTTACCGTTTCTTGCGTCGCGTGTGGCATTTTGCTGTCGAGTTCAAAGCGCGCCGGCAACTCGGCGCCCTGCAAAGCCCGATGGACACGCCCCACGTACGCTACGACATCCATGCACTACTAAAGCAGGCCAATTACGATCTGGAGAAGCATCAGTTCAATACGGTGGCGTCAGCCACCATGAAGCTTCTCAATGCCCTGGAAAAAATCAGCTCGGTCAACGACCATCTGGTAGAGGAAGGGTTTTCCATCCTGTTGCGCTTGCTGGCCCCCATCACCCCCCACCTGGCCCAGTGCTTGTGGCGGGCCTTGGGGTATGGGCCAAGCATCCTGGATGCTCCCTGGCCACAACCTGATGCTCTGGCCCTAGCCAGAGACGAGATCACGCTCATGCTGCAAGTCAACGGCAAATTGCGCGGCTCCCTGCAAGTCAGCAGCGCACTGGCAGGCGCCGCATTGGAGCAGGCGGCCTTGGCCGACCCCCTGATGCAAAAACATCTGGCGGGCAAAACCCTCAAGAAGATCATCGTAGTGCCCGGACGATTGATCAACATTGTGGCCGCCTAACGTGCGCCCACCAGCCACCCTGCTCCCCCGCTTTGCCCTTTCTGCCCGAAGCTCAGGAGCGCCAGGCTGGCCCACGGGCGGCGTGGGGTTGTTGCTATTGCTGATGAGCCTTCTGGGCGGCTGCGGTTTTCAACTGCGCGGTGCGCAACAAGCGGGGTATCACACGCTATTTTTGAGTAGCGGGGGCCTGGAGCCCGGCCTGGACCGGGAAATCCGTACCGCCTTGACCCAGGAAGCACAACTGAAACTGGTCTCGCAGCCCGAAAAGGCCGATGTCGTGGTCTACGTTTCTCCGCTGAATCGCTCCAAACAGATCCTGACACTCAATGCCCAGGGCACGGTATCCCAGTTCACCCTGTACTCGCGCCTTAATTTTCGGGCCACCGACAATGCGGGCAACGAACTCCTGCACCCTACCGATGTCTCTGTGTCGCGGCTGTTCAATTATAACGACGTGCAGATTCTGGCCAAGACCACTGAAGAACAAGTGATGGTCAAGGAGATGCAACACGAACTGGTCCGCCAGATGCTCAACCGCATCGTGACCCTGAAACCCACCGTCAAAGCCGAGCCCTGAGCCCATGCGCTTGCCTGCAGACAAACTGGAAACGCACCTGGCCCGCGGCTTGCAAGCCCTCTATACCGTGCTGGGCGAAGAGCCGTTACTGGCGCTGGAAGCCGTGGACAGCCTGCGTCAACAGGCACGGACCCAGGGCTATACAGAGCGGGAAGTCTGGACCGTGGAGAGCGGATTTGACTGGGGTGCCCTACAGTTGTCCTGCCAGAGCCAATCCCTGTTTTGTTCCCGCAAATTGCTGGAACTGCGCATCCCTTCGGGAAAACCCGGCGTGGAAGGGGCCAAATTCCTGGAACGATGCGCCCTTCAGGGAATACCTGACGTCCTCTTGCTCATCACGCTGCCGGCTCTGGAGTATCGTGCCCAGCAAAGTCTCTGGTTCAAGTCGCTAGAATCCCAGGGCGTTCTGATCCACGCCAAAGCCATCACCCATGACCAACTCCCGCACTGGATCACCCAGCGCCTGGCGCGCCAGCAGCAGTCGGTTTCTCCGGACACCCTGACTTTTTTGGTGCAATGTGTGGAAGGCCATTTGCTGGCAGCCCATCAGGAAATTCAAAAACTGGGCTTGTTATTCCCCCCAGGAACACTCACCCAGCAACAGGTGGCCGAGGCCGTCATGCCGGTGGGACGACACCGTCTCAATGACCTGTCCGAAGCCTTGCTCACCCAGGATGTGGCGCGCTTTGTGCGCTCCTTGCGCGGATTACAGGCAGAGGACGAGGCGTTGCCGCTGGTCCTTTGGACCTTGAGCGAAGATTTGCGGGGCTTGTTGCAACTGGCCAGCGTGCGGCAGCAACAGCGCCCCCTGGCACAAGCCTGGAAGGAGGCTCGTGTCTGGGGTCCGCGCCAGCCCTTGATGGAACGAATGACCCCTTCCCTGTCCTTAAGAACCTGCCAGCAGGCCCTCTTCCAATGCGCCTGCATCGATCGCATGATCAAGGGGGTAGAAACTGGAAACCCCTGGGAGTCGCTGCTCGAACTGGGATTACACCTGATTCGTGGCCGCACCGAAGGCGCCACCGGACAGGCCTCGCACACCCTTTTACCCTCCGCCCACCAAGGTTGATCATCATGACCGAACCAGCCATTCAGGATCTGCTCCAGACGCTAGGTCGACAAGCCCGCAGTGCCTCCCGTCTGTTGGCGCGCGCCAGCACCGGCGAGAAGAAGCGTTGCAGCCGCTCACCTTTGTCGGGGCCGGTGACGATTCCCACTGTGCGCTTCGTATCGTCTTTTACGACATTCCATGCCCGCCGCAGATGGGAACTCGCCTTCCCGGAACTTTGCGGAGAGGTGAGTTGCACGACGACGGAGCCCATCTCCTGCGTTGTCTCAATCGGAATGGTCTGACCAGAGGGTAAGGTGATGGAGTGGAACCGAACATGGGACTGGCGAAACGGTGTGAAGTCGCCGTTGAACCGGGCGCGGATTCTCCTCTTCCTGTCTGCGCTGAGTTCGATGATATTTCCTTGTATCAGAGTGCCAATTGGTAGAGCTAGTTTGTCGCCCACATAGATATAATCCATGAGCTTTGCAGTCAGCACCTGTCCGTTATGGACGGAAGCACTCTTCATTAGTTGGGCTCTTGCCGCAGTTCCCGCTGGTATGACAACCGTCTGTGCCACGGCCACGTTGAAGCCGA
>JAJZHV010000014.1 GCA_021804345.1 Pseudomonadota bacterium
AACATGCATGAGGACATGAATGGTTCGGCCGTGGCCTTGGGGCTGTTATGGGCGGTTACGCAACTGCGGTTGCCGCTCCAGGTGGATTGCTGGCTGGCTTTGGCGCAAAATCATATCGGTCCGCGGGCCTACAGACAAAACGATGTGGTGCAGGCGCTGGATGGTACCAGTATCGAAATCGTTCATACCGACGCCGAAGGGCGCCTAGTGTTGGCCGATGCGCTTGGGTTGGCGGTGCGTGACAAGCCTCAGTTGGTGGTGGATTTTGCCACCCTGACCGGGAGTATGCACACAGCCTTGGGTAGTCGCCATAGCGGGTTGTTTGCCTCGCACCCTGAGCTGGCTCGGCAGGCGGTGGCAGTGGGGGCGCTGGTTGGGGAGCGGGTGGTGGCTTTTCCCATGAGTGCGGACTATGACGAGGCGCTGGAAAGCAAGGTGGCAGACGTGAAGCAGTGCACCCTGGAAGGAGAGGCTGATCATATTCTGGCAGCCCGGTTCCTGTCTCGTTTTGTGGGTACAACGCCTTGGCTGCACATGGATCTTTCTGCAGCCCGCCACGAGGGGGGGTTGGGGGCCGTGGGGACGGATGTGACCGGTTTCGGTGTGAACTGGGGGGT
Source organism: Pseudomonadota bacterium (assembly GCA_021804345.1). Taxonomy (GTDB): domain Bacteria; phylum Pseudomonadota; class Gammaproteobacteria; order Burkholderiales; family Ferrovaceae; genus JAJZHV01. The sequence goes on from JAJZHV010000014.1 coordinate 618, forward strand.
GCATTTTCTGGACAACTGGCTAAAAAATCCGTTATAATCTGGCGGTTGAAGAAATCAAGTCTTTGTCACACGTGGGCCTCGGGCCCTTTTTTTATTGGCGCAGAAACCAGCGCACGCGCGTGCCGGGAGTAGTTCCTCCGCTCCAGAGTCGCCCAGGGCAATGAGGCAAACAGATGGATGTCATGGCATTGATCGAAAAAACCGTGACCGGTTTAGGCTATGAGTTCGTGGATTTCGAACGGGCTGGACGGGGATTGTTGCGCGTGTACATCGATAAGACCGAAGGTGTGGGTGTGGAAGACTGCGTGGCGGTGAGTAACCAGTTGACGCGCCTGATGGCGGTGGAAGGGGTGGATTACGACCGCCTAGAGGTTTCTTCCCCTGGGTTAGACCGCCCGTTGCGTCGACCAGCGGATTTTGCCCGCTTCATGGGAAAGGAAATCAAGTTGCGTGTGCGACTGCCCCGGTCGGGACGACGCAACTACGTGGGTCACATCGTTTCGGTGTCTGAAACGGCGGTGCAATTGAAAGGGGAAGGGGAAGAATATTTGACGGTGGAGTGGAGCGACATCGATCGCGCCAACCTCGTTCCCGAGTTTTGACTGGAGATTGAATTATGAGCAAGGAAGTGCTGATGCTGGTGGATGCGCTGGCCCGTGAAAAGAGTGTCGATCCAGACATCGTCTTTACGGCGCTAGAGCTTGCCTTGGCTTCTGCGACACGGAAAAAACACGGAAATGACGAGATGGATGTGCGGGTGCATATTGATCGGGACACGGGCCACTTTACCTCCTTCCAGTTATGGCGGGTAGTGGAAGATGCCCAGTGGCTTTCCGAGTTTCAGGAACTGCCCCTGTCCGAAGCCCTCAAGCGCAATCCTGAAGCCAAAGCCGGTGACGTGGTGGAAGAGTCTCTGGAGCCCGTGGATTTTGGTCGCATTGGCGCACAGGCGGCCAAGCAGGTCATTTTCCAGAAAATTCGCGATGCCGAGCGGGAACAGATCCTAAACGATTTTCTGGAACGGAAGGAAAGCCTCGTCACCGGAACAGTCAAGCGTCTGGATCGAGGCAATGCCATCATCGAATCCGGGCGGATCGAGGCCCTGTTGCCACGCGATCAGATGATCCAGCGAGAAAACCTGCGTTCGGGTGATCGGGTCAGGGGGTATTTGTCCCGTGTGGAGCGTGGCGGGCGTGGTCCACAATTGATTCTTTCGCGCATCGTCCCCGAATTCATCATCAAGCTGTTTGAACTGGAAGTCCCGGAAATCGAGGAGGGTCTGCTGGAAATCAAGTCGGCGGCTCGCGACCCTGGAGTGCGCGCCAAGATTGCCGTTAAATCCAACGATCGACGCCTGGACCCTATCGGAACTTGCGTAGGGATGCGGGGCTCCCGCGTTCAGGCGGTCACTTCGGAGTTGGGCGGCGAACGGGTGGATATCATTCTTTGGTCCGATGATCCAGCCCAGTTCGTCATCAACGCGCTGGCTCCCGCCGAGGTCAATTCGATTCGGGTGGACGAAGACGCCCACAGCATGGATGTGGTGGTGGATGAGGAGCAACTGGCGCAAGCTATTGGGCGTAATGGCCAAAACGTGCGCTTGGCGTCGGAATTGACGGGCTGGACACTCAATATCATGACCGAGGGGCAAGCCCAGGAAAAAGACCAGGTGGAATCCACCAAGATTCGTGAACTGTTTGTACAGCGTTTGGACGTGGACGAAGAGGTGGCTGATATCCTGATTCAAGAGGGGTTCAGTTCCCTGGAAGAAGTCGCCTATGTCCCCAAAAACGAAATGTTGGAGATCGACTCCTTCGACGAGGAGACTGTTAACGAGTTGCGTAGCCGGGCGCGCAATGCGCTGCTGACCGAGGCCATTGCTTCGGAGGAACAGGTGGAGCATGCGGCTGAAGACTTGCAAAGCATGGCAGGAATGGATTCGGAAACGGCTTTGTTGCTGGCCTCCAAGGGCGTGAAGACGATTCAGGATCTGGCGGATCTGGCAGTGGATGAATTGTCCGAGTTAACGGGTATCGATGCAGAGCGGGCCACATCACTCATCATGACGGCTCGTGCGCCGTTATTCGAATGAGGTAGCGGAGAATCGGAATGACAAATGCAACAGTGGCTGATTTGGCGCTGGAGTTGAAAGTAACTCCAGAAACGCTGCTGGTCCAACTACGGGCCGCAGGACTGAATAAAACGGCAGTTCGAGATGAAATCAGCGAAAGGGACAAGACCCAACTGCTGGATCACCTGCGCGAACAGCACGGACGTTCCGAGCCTAAAACCCGTATTACCCTGACGCGTCGGGAAACCAGTGAAATCAAAAAATCCGACAGCAATACCGGTCGGGCGCGCACTATTCAGGTGGAAGTGCGAAAAAAACGGGTATTGGTCAAACGCGACCCACAAGATTCCGTACCCGTACCCGCTGCCGATGCGCGTGGTGACGAGTTACCAGAGATGGCCCTGCCCGGCGAAGAGGATGCCTTGAGTCGAAATGCCGAAGCCCTAGAACCGGCACTGAGTGCCGAAATACTCACAGCAGAGGTGCCTCCGGGGCAATCCGGACCGGCTCTGGCCGAGCCCCCGACAGCTCCTCTGGCGCACAGCAAAACACCCGAACCCGAAGCGCTCCAGCAGACGGTGACGGTGGCACCGAGTGAGCCCGCTGCACCGCCCCAGGAAAACCCCGCAACCGAACCCTCACCCGTGGAGCCGGCTTCTGTTCCAACTACCGCTGACAATCACGCGCCCACGCCTGCGCTCGAACCCGAAGAGCCCGCGCACAGCCCCCCCGCGGACGCTGCCCCTGTGCGCGCCGAAGGCAAGACAGGACGCCATGTCTTGAGTGCGCCCACGATCGATGATGCCCAACGGCAATTGCGCGAGCAGGAAGCGCGGCGTCAGGCCGAACTGCGCGCCCGACAGGCGGCTGATGTGCAGGACAAGCTGGCGCGGGTACGGGCCAAAAAAGAAAGCGAGGAAAAGGCGCTGGCTGCACAGCAAGCAGCAGCCTTGCGGGCCCAGCAGGAAAAAGAGGGCGTGGCCAAGAAGGCCGAGAAAACGGATAAATCGGACAAATCGGACAAATCGGGCACCTTGCATCGCCCGGCAACCCCGGCACGGGCCCCGGATCATCCTGCAGCCAAAAAAGCCGGAAAGAAAGCCGATAAGCCCACCACCTGGATCGACGATGGCAACAAACGGCGTGGTCTTAAAACCCGTGGGGATACGCAACCCAATGCCGCTTGGCGTGATCCCAAGGCGCGCCATGGACGCAACAAACAGGACGCGGCTTCGGCTGGAGCCCATGGTTTTTCTGCTCCTACCGAACCGATGGTGCATGAGGTTCTGGTGCCAGAAACCATCGCTGTAGCGGCACTGGCCCAAAAAATGGCGGTCAAGGCCGCAGAAGTGATCAAGACGCTCATGAAAATGGGAATGATGGTCACGATCAACCAGGTACTGGACCAAGAAACGGCCATGATCGTGGTGGAAGAATTGGGCCATGTGGCGCGGCAAGCCAAGCTGGATGATCCCGAGGCGTTGTTGGCTGAAACCGGTGGCGATCCAGTGGATGCGATCCCGGAGCCACGGGCTCCAGTGGTGACGGTGATGGGTCACGTGGATCATGGCAAAACCTCACTGCTCGACTATATTCGCCGCACCCGGGTTGCCAGTGGTGAAGCCGGTGGGATTACCCAGCACATCGGGGCCTATCATGTGGAAACCGCCCGGGGCATGGTGACCTTTCTGGATACGCCGGGCCACGAGGCTTTTACCGCCATGCGCGCACGCGGTGCCAAGGTGACCGATATCGTGATTCTGGTGGTGGCCGCCGATGACGGCGTCATGCCCCAGACCATCGAAGCCATCCATCACACCAAGGCGGCCCAGGTGCCAGTTGTTGTGGCTGTGAACAAAATCGACAAGCCCGAGGCCAACTTCGACCGTATCAAGAGCGAAATGGTTGCCCATGGCATCTTGCCCGAGGAATTTGGCGGTGACGCTCAGTTTGTGCAGGTTTCTGCCAAGACCGGGCAAGGAATCGATGCACTGCTAGAGTCAGTGCTGTTGCAGGCCGAGGTTCTGGAGTTGACGGCGGCACGCAATACCCCGGCCAAGGGAATCGTGATCGAGGCCCGTCTGGATAAGGGGCGGGGGCCTGTGGCCACCTTGCTGGTGCAATCGGGAACCCTGCGGCGCGGCGATATGGTTCTGGCTGGATCGGCCTTTGGCCGGGTACGCGCCATGCTGGACGAAGCCGGGCACCCCATCGAGGAAGCCGGCCCCTCCATTCCTGTGGAAATTCAGGGGTTGACCGAGGTTCCAGTGGCCGGAGAAGACGCCATGGTCCTCAATGACGAGCGCAAGGCGCGCGAGATTGCCCTGTTCCGTCAGGGCAAGTTCCGCGATGTGAAGCTGGCCAAGCAGCAGGCTGCCAAGTTGGAAAATGTCTTCGATCAGATGACGGAAGGCGAGGTGAAAACCCTCTCTCTCATCATCAAGGCCGATGTACAGGGTTCCTACGAGGCCCTGAGTCAATCCTTGCTCAAATTGTCCACGGACGAGGTCCGGGTCAATATCGTTCACTCTGCCGTGGGCGGGATCACCGAGTCCGATATCAATCTGGCCTTGGCCTCCAAGGCGGTGGTCATCGGCTTCAACACCCGGGCCGATGCCACTGCGCGCAAGCTGATTTCAGCCACAGGGGTGGATGTGCGCTACTATGACATCATCTATAACGTGGTGGACGACGTCAAAGCGGCCTTGTCTGGCCTGTTGTCCCCGGATCGTAAGGAAAACATCACCGGCCTGGTGGAAATTCGTGAGGTGTTCCGCATCTCCAAGGTGGGCGCCGTGGCGGGCTGTTATGTGCTGGAAGGCTTCATCAAGCGCGGTGCGGGCGTGCGCCTGTTGCGGGATCAGGTGGTCATTTATACGGGCGAACTGGATTCCCTCAAACGCTTCAAGGACGATGTGCGCGAGGTGAAGGCCGGTTTCGAGTGTGGTTTGTCACTTAAAAACTACAACGACCTGATGGTGGGCGACAAGCTGGAAGTCTTTGAGGTGGTGGAAGTGGTGCGCTCCCTCTGATGAATGCACCGTTTCAACGCAGTCGGCGCATTGCCGACCAGTTGCAGAAGGAGCTGGCCGATCTGTTGCGCCGCGAATTCAAGGATCCGCGTCTGGGCATGGTCACCCTGACGGAGGTGCAGGTGTCGGCCGATTATTCCCATGCCAAAATCTATGTCAGTACGCTGCTGGGGGCAGACTCTTTGCAGCAGTCACTGCAAGCCTTGCAAGAGGGTGCACTCTTTTTGCGGCGTCAACTGGGACGCCGCATGCGACTGCGCACCATGCCACAATTGCATTTCATCGAAGATAATCTGCCCGATCGGGCGCTGGCCTTGACCAGCCTGATCGATGAAGCCATTGCCGCGGATGCCCATCACCCTTCCCAGTCCTGAGGCTTCACCTCCTGTTCGGATCAAGCGGCGCGCCGTTTCTGGGGTGTTTCTGCTGGATAAGCCGCTGGGAATCTCCTCTAATGCAGCCTTGCAACGGGTGCGGTATCTGTTTCAGGCCCTGAAGGCTGGACATACCGGCACGCTTGATCCTCTGGCCAGTGGTCTGCTTCCCGTCTGCCTGGGCCAGGCCACTCGCTTTTCCGGGGTGGTGCTGGAAGCCCCCAAAACCTACCAAGCCCAACTCCGTCTGGGCTATACCAGTAGTACGGGAGACGCCGAGGGGGTTATCGAGCCGGGTCGGCCCTACGAGGGAGATGCCCTGCAGGTGCAACAGGTGCTGCAGGGTTTTGTGGGGGCACAACAGCAAGCTCCACCCATGCATTCGGCACTCAAGCATCAGGGACAACCGCTGTATCGCTATGCCCGGGCCGGAATCGAAATCGATCGGCCTACGCGCACCATCCGGGTGTATGCGCTGCAGCAGTTGGCTTGGCACGGTGAGGAATTGACGGTTTCCCTGCAAGTGAGCAAGGGCACCTATATCCGGGTGCTGGCCCAGGATATTGGCGCCGCGCTGGGGTGTGGTGCGTATCTGAGCGCCCTGCGGCGCACGGCCAGTGGACCCTACCACGTGGGTCAGGCCCTGACCTTGGAGCAACTGGCGCAATGCACCCTGGAGCAGCGCGATGCTTGTTTGTTGCCGGCCGATACCTTGCTGCAGGAGATTCCCGCCATCGCGCTGCAGGCACACGCCGCCCGCTCTCTGGCGCACGGACAATGCGTGCCCTTACCCGAGTGGGCGCCACACCAGATCGGTGCAGCGCTGGCAAAGCCGGAGTCGGTCGACGCCAGCGCAGAGACTCAAACCTTGCGCTTGTATGCGCCAGATCACCGATTTCTGGGGCTGGGCGTGTGGAACGCGGGGGTGCTACGCCCCTCCCGATTGATGCCTGAATGAGGAATACCATGCGACAAGCCCCCCTGAGTCCCCATGCCCCTCTGTCTCCCAATCGGTTTACCGCTGGGGATTGGCGTGCGGTGCGCAGTTTGTTGCCCTATTTGATGGAATTCAAGGGGCGCGTGCTGCTGGCTTTTGTGTTTCTGGTGTTGGCCAAACTGGCCAACGTGGGCGTGCCCTTGGCTTTAAAAGCCATCATCGATCAGCTGGCTCCGGACAAGGCCCCCCTGATGGTCCCCGTGATGTTGGTGGCGGCTTACGGGGCACTGCGTTTTTCCACCACGCTGTTTAACGAACTGCGTGATGGGGTGTTTGCCAAGGTCACGCAGCGTTCAATCCGGCGCATTGCCCTGTCGGTGTTTCGCCATCTGCATGGCTTGAATTTGCGTTTTCATCTGGAGCGTCAAACGGGGGGCATGTCGCGGGATATCGAACGAGGCACGCGTGGCATCGAGAGCCTGATGCGCTTTACGCTGTTCAGTATCGTTCCTACCCTGGTGGAAATGGCGCTGGTGGGGGCGATTCTGGCCTGGAAATACGATCTCTGGTTTGCCTTGATCACCGTACTCACTTTGGTGGTATATATCGCGCTGACGGTGGTGATTACTGAATGGCGTACGGCATTTCGCAAGCGCATGAACGAACTGGACTCTCGCGCCAATGCTCGAGCCATCGATAGCCTGCTCAATTATGAAACGGTCAAATATTTTGGAAACGAGGAGTGGGAGGCGCGTCGGTACGACGACAATCTGGCCAAATGGGAACAGGCCTCGGTCAAGAGCCAGACTTCCCTGGCCGCCTTAAATGCGGTGCAAAGTCTGATCATCGGAATCGGTTCGGTGGCGCTGATGCTGCGTGCTGCACAGGGGGTGGCGGCAGGACATCTGACAGTGGGTGATCTGGTGCTGATCAATGCGCTGTTGTTGCAATTGTATATTCCCCTCAATTTTCTGGGCGTCATTTACCGAGAGATCAAGCAGGCGCTGGCGGATATGGAACGCATGTTTCGTCTACTGGCCGTCAATGGTGAAATCCTGGATCGTCCGGATGCCGCCCCACTGGATGTGGGCTCGGGTGAGGTGGAATTTGAAGGGGTTGATTTTTCCTACGATGAGCGGCGCGCTATTCTCAAACAGGTGAGTTTCCGAATTCCCGCTGGGCAGAAGTTGGCCGTAGTGGGTTCCAGTGGGGCCGGGAAGTCTACCCTGTCGCGTCTGCTGTTTCGTTTTTACGACGTGGGGGCCGGGCGGATTCTCATCAACGGAACAGACGTGCGCGCGGCGACCCAACACTCCCTGCGCGCGGCTATTGGCATCGTGCCGCAGGATACGGTCCTGTTCAACGACACCATTTACTACAATATTGCCTATGGGCGCCCAGATGCCACTCGGGAAGCGGTTTTAGAGGCAGCCCGCGCAGCACATATTCATGACTTCATTCAAACCTTGCCCGATGGCTACGAGACCATGGTGGGCGAGCGTGGCCTGAAGCTCTCCGGGGGCGAAAAACAACGAGTGGCCATTGCTCGAACCCTGCTCAAAAACCCCCAGATCCTGGTTTTCGACGAGGCCACTTCGGCCTTGGATACCCGGTCCGAAAAAAGCATCCAGGAAGAATTGAACACGATTGCGCAACAGCATACGACTCTAGTCATTGCCCATCGCCTGTCCACAGTGGTGGACGCAGACCAGATTTTGGTGATGGAACAAGGCCACATCGTGGAGCGTGGCACCCATGCGCTGTTGTTGGCGGCAGGAGGGCATTATGCCCAGATGTGGGCCTTGCAACAGCAGCAGCAATCAGAGTAAAACTGCCCTGAGCCAAGACCTCGGCCCCTATCCCCCTTCGTGACTCATTGAATTAATGAATAAAAAGATATTAATTGCGTAACAGGCTGATTTTATTGTATCGTTATCCCTATTCGAGGGTGGGGAAGGTATGAAGCGCAGTCATCGCAGCACAATCATTGTTGGTCTGGTGGCCCTGATGGGGCTTCTTCTCGTCTCATCCGGGGCGCAAGCGGCTCGTCATCATCGTCACCCGCATCATTTTCAGCGCAGTGCGGTCCAGAATTTTGACCCTGCCCACATGGCCCTGTTGTCCAGTACGGCGTTGGTGGTGGATCAGAGCAACGGCCAGGTGGTGTATTCCAAAAACCCGGAGCTGATTCACCCCATTGCCTCCATTACCAAGCTGATGACGGCTGTGGTCGTGCTGGAGTCCGGTCAGGCTCTGGACGAAACCTTGACGGTGGATTCCGCAGATGTGGACATGCTGCGTTTTAGCCGCTCCCACCTGCGCGTGGGGGCGCGTGCCTCACGTCTGAATTTCTTGCGGATGGCGCTGATTGCTTCTGAAAACCGCGCAGCGGCAGCCTTAGGGCGTTCTTATCCCGGTGGGCGCAGCGCTTTCGTGGCCCGCATGAATGAGCAGGCTCAGCGCTTGGGTATGAAGGATACGCATTTCGAGGATTCCACGGGGTTGAGCAGTAATAATGTCTCCACAGCCCACGATTTGGCACTGCTGGTGGCTACAGCCGTGAAAGTACCTCTCATCCACGAGATCACTACCACAGCCAGCGCTGAAATCCCCGTGGGTTTTGGGGGGCACCCTGTCAATTTTCGCAATACCAATCCCCTGGTTTCAGCACAATCGGGCTGGGAGATCGGTTTGTCCAAAACCGGTTTTATCAACGAGTCGGGGCAATGTCTGGTCATGCAGGCCACCATCAACGCCCGTCCCATGGTCATCGTTCTGCTGGATTCTCACGGACATCATGCCCGTATCAACGACGCCAACCGGGTCAGACACTGGCTCGAGGCCAGAAGTCAGACCACGGTAGGGCAGCTCTGAATCCCCCTACGCACTCAGCGCAGTTCCAATAACTCGATATCGAAGAGTAAGGTGGCATTCGGCGGAATCACGTTGCCGGCACCTTGACTGCCATATCCCAGATCGGGTGGGATCACCAGTGTGCGCTTGGAGCCTACGGTCATGCCCACCAATCCTTCATCCCAGCCCCGAATGACGCGTCCGGCCCCAACCATGAAAGAAAAGGGTTCACCGCGGTCTACCGAGCTGTCAAATTTTTGCCCCTTGTTTCCGGGGGCTGTGGGGTCATACAACCACCCAGTGTAATGAACCACTACAATATTGCCGCGTTTGGCAGCCGGTCCTTTGCCTTTGACAGTGTCGGTCATGGTCATTCCATCGAGCGTCATTACTGAGCCGTGTTGGTTGGGGGTCTGTGGTTCGGCCTGGGCGCTGCCGGCCAGTACGCCCGTCAGCAGCAGGACGGGCAAGAGTGGGACTCGTTTCATCAAAGCGTCTCCATGAATTTGATCAGTTGGGAGCAGGGCATTATAGAGCAGGTTGCGGGTTTACGGGTGTAACATCCCCTGCGGTTTTTTTAGCGGACAAAGGGTTTGCTGCCCAGAACGGGGCCTGCCTGATCCTGCTGGATCATCCGGGCCCATTCCTTTTCCAGGCGTTTTACCGAGACCGGGTACGGGGTCTTGAGAACCTGTGCGTACAAGGACACGCGTAATTCCTCCAGCATCCAGCCAAAGGCCTCCAAAGCAGGATTTATTCCCAGGGCGCAGCGCTGCAGCCAGGGCGATTCCAGAGCTGTGATCTGACGTTGTTTGTCCAGATCCCCCGTTACGTCCCGCGGCAGTTTTTCCAGACGCAGTTGAATCGCCCTCAGGTAGCGGGCAAAGTGCTTGAGTTGTGCCAGGGGAGTGTGTTGAATGAAATCCGCCGCCATCAAACGCTGCAGCTGCTGCATCATCTGTTGCTGGGATGCGACTTGTGGAGGGGGGCAGGACGGCTGAAGTTGTGTCATCAATTCTTGCCAGCTTTGAAGCAGCGGCGTGATCGTCTGATTCAGCTCCAGGATTTTTGCCGCCAGTGCCGGACGCACCTGTTGCAGCAGCGCATCAAACGCCTCGCGACAACGTACCGGCGCTGCGCTGGAGGAAACCAGTTCCCTTAGCGCGCGTTCGGCCAAGGCGTGTTTCAAGCGCTCCTGGGCACTCGGCGCCGATTCGGCGCGGGCCAGGGGGGAAGTTTTCCCCTCCTGTGGTTGCAGCAAGGCGGCATAACGCAGAGTGTTGGGGGTCAGATCTGGCAGACTTCGGGTGCAAGCTTTGAGGCTTGCCTGCAGTTCCAGATGCAGCAACCGGCGCAGTCCCTGAAGACTGTGCTGTTGTGCAAGCTGCGGATCATCGATAAGTTGCAGCGCTACGCTGTGGCCCTCATCCACCAGTGCAGGATACACCTGAAGCATCAGGCCGCGGCGGG
>JAJZHV010000015.1 GCA_021804345.1 Pseudomonadota bacterium
AGTCGATCGATTCCATGGTTCCTGTGGGTCGTGGCCAGCGCGAATTGATCATTGGTGACCGCCAAACCGGGAAAACAGCTGTTGCGGTAGATACCATCATCAACCAGAAAGGTCAGAACATGACCTGTATCTACGTGGCCATCGGACAAAAAGCCTCTTCGGTGGTCAACGTGGTGCGCAAACTGGAAGAGCACGGCGCAATGGACTATACCATTGTGGTTGCGGCGACAGCCTCTGACTCCGCCGCCATGCAATTCATTGCCCCTTACTCTGGCTGTTCCATGGGAGAGTATTTCCGGGATCGTGGCCAGGATGCCCTGATCATCTACGATGATTTGACCAAGCAGGCATGGGCCTATCGCCAAATCTCCCTGTTGCTCCGTCGTCCGCCGGGCCGCGAAGCCTATCCGGGGGACGTGTTCTACCTGCACTCGCGCTTGCTGGAACGGGCGGCACGGGTCAACGAAGAATATGTAGAACGTGAAACCAAGGGCGAGGTCAAGGGACGAACAGGCTCTTTGACGGCCTTGCCCATCATCGAGACACAGGCGGGGGACGTGACGGCCTTCGTTCCTACCAACGTGATTTCGATTACAGATGGCCAGATCTTTCTGGAAACCGATCTGTTCAACGCCGGTATTCGCCCTGCCATCAACGCCGGAATTTCAGTGTCACGCGTGGGTGGTGCGGCACAAACCAAGGTCATCAAGAAGTTGGGCGGCGGGATTCGTCTGGCTTTAGCTCAATATCGCGAATTGGCCGCTTTCGCCCAGTTCGCCTCAGACCTTGACGAAGCCACACGCAAGCAGTTGGAGCGTGGCCGCATGGTGACCGAGTTGATGAAACAAGCCCAGTACGCCACCTTATCGGTTGCGGAAATGGCGGTAACCCTGTATTCGGTCAACAAGGGTCACTATGACGAAATAGAGGTGAAACGGGCGCTGGCCTTCGAAGCCGGCTTGCGTGTATTCCTCAAAACCAAATACGCCGCCTTGATGGAAAAAATCGCCAGCACCAATGACATGGATAGCGAAGCTGAAAAAACATTGGAAACGGCGATTGCTGATTTCAAGAAAACAGGTGTCTATTGATCTTTCGTCGGAACGCGGAGTAACTCATGGCTGGTTCAAAAGAAATCCGGATGAAGATCAAGAGCGTGCAAAACACGCGCAAGATCACCAAGGCAATGGAAATGGTGGCGGCCAGCAAGATGCGCAAAGCGCAAGAGCGCATGCGAGCCTCCCGACCATACGGTGAAAAAATCCGACAGGTTGCCACCCATCTGGCCCAGGCGCATCCCGAATACCAACACCCGTTTTTGGTCAGACGTGAAAACGTCCGTTCGGTGGGCGTGGTGGTGATCACCTCTGACAAGGGCTTGTGCGGCGGTCTCAACACCAATCTGCTGCGTTCCTTGACTCAATCCATGAAAAAGTGGGAGGAGCAGGGGGCCAAGGTTCATGCGGTGGCCATTGGTAGTAAGGGTTTCGGGTTTTTGCAACGGGTCAATGTGCCCATCGAAGCGCATGCCAGCCACTTGGGAGATTATCCTCATCTGGACAAGTTGATCGGACCGGTCAAGGCCTTGCTGGATATGTACGCGCAAGGCCGCGTGGATGCGGTGTATCTGGCTTACAACCGATTCGTGAATACGATGAAGCAGGAACCCACCGTAGAGGCACTATTGCCACTGCCTGACCATCGGTTGAAGGGCGAGAGCGTACATGAATCCATGTCTTGGGATTATATCTACGAACCCGATCCACGCGTGGTGATTGATGAGTTGCTGCTGCGCTACGTGGAAGCTTTGGTCTATCAGGCGGTGGCCGAAAACATGGCTTCCGAACAAAGCGCCCGGATGGTTGCCATGAAAGCCGCCTCTGATAATGCGGGCAATGTCATTGGCGAACTCCAACTGGTCTATAACAAATCCCGTCAGGCGGCCATTACCAAGGAACTGTCCGAAATTGTGGGTGGTGCGGCAGCCGTCTGATTTTACGTCACATATTTAAACTTTTTCTACTTAGGACACGCAAATGAACCAAGGAAAAATTGTCCAATGTATCGGTGCTGTGATCGATGTGGAGTTTCACCGTGATCACATTCCCGGCATCTACGACGCCCTCACCATGGACGGTAGCGAACTGACACTGGAAGTCCAGCAGCAACTGGGTGATGGTGTGGTTCGGACGATTGCTTTGGGTTCCTCCGATGGTCTACGCCGTGGCATGATGGTTCAAAACTCGGGTAAACCGATTTCAGTTCCAGTTGGCCCTAAAACTCTGGGCCGGATCATGGATGTACTGGGCCGACCGATTGACGAAGCAGGTCCGATTGGCGCTGAATCCACAGCCTCCATTCACCGCAAAGCGCCCAAATATGAAGAGCTCTCCCCCAGCCAGCAACTGCTGGAAACGGGCATCAAGGTGATCGACCTGATCTGTCCCTTTGCCAAAGGGGGGAAGGTGGGATTGTTTGGGGGTGCTGGTGTGGGCAAGACCGTCAATATGATGGAGCTCATCAACAATATCGCCAAGGCCCACGGCGGTTATTCCGTTTTTGCTGGTGTGGGTGAACGGACCCGAGAGGGCAATGACTTTTACCATGAAATGAAAGATTCCAATGTGCTGGACAAGGTGGCGTTGGTCTATGGCCAAATGAACGAGCCTCCGGGCAACCGTCTGCGCGTGGCCTTGACCGGGCTCACAATGGCTGAATATTTCCGCGACGAAGGCCGTGATGTCTTGTTGTTTGTGGATAATATCTACCGCTTTACCTTGGCCGGCACGGAAGTGTCGGCCCTGCTGGGGCGGATGCCCTCCGCCGTGGGGTATCAGCCCACTCTCGCCGAAGAGATGGGGCGCTTGCAAGAACGGATCACCTCCACCAAAGTGGGCTCCATTACCTCGGTGCAAGCCGTGTATGTGCCTGCCGATGACTTGACCGATCCTTCTCCAGCCACCACCTTCCTGCACTTGGACTCCACGGTGGTGCTGTCCCGTGATATCGCTTCCCTGGGAATTTATCCAGCTGTCGATCCTCTGGACTCCACTTCTCGTCAGCTAGACCCCCTCGTGGTAGGCGAAGATCACTACAACACGGCCCGTGCCGTTCAGGTGACGCTACAGCGGTATAAGGAATTGCGTGACATCATTGCCATTCTGGGAATGGATGAATTGTCTCCAGAAGATAAATTGGTGGTGGCACGGGCGCGTAAAATTCAACGCTTCCTGTCCCAACCCTTTAACGTGGCAGAGGTCTTTACAGGCGCCCCGGGTAAATATGTTTCCTTGGCAGATACCATCAAAGGCTTCAAGGGTATCGTCCATGGCGATTACGACGCACTGCCCGAACAGGCGTTCTATATGGTTGGTACCATCGAAGAAGCGGTGGAAAAAGCCAAATCCATGCAATAACGAGGAATGCCCCCAATGGCCCATACCATGCAAGTTGATGTCGTCAGCGCAGAAGCCCAGATCTTTTCCGGATTGGCAGAGTTTGTCGTGCTGCCCGGAGAAGTGGGTGAATTGGGCATTTATCCCAAACATACCCCATTGATTACACGGATCAAGCCTGGAGCAGTGCGCTTGCGACTGCCGGGTCAGGCCGAAGAAGAGATGGTGTTTGTCTCGGGAGGAATTCTGGAAGTACAGCCCGATTCCGTGACTGTGCTGGCGGATACGGCCATCCGGGCCCATGATCTGGACGAGGCCAAGGCGGCTGAAGCCAAACGGATGGCCGAGGAGCAACTGAAAAATAACGGGGCTGCCATCGACTATGCCCGCGCCGAGGCCGAGTTGGCCGATGCTATCGGGCAGCTGGCAACCATCAAGAAATTCCGCAAAACAGGTCACTGATTTTCGTGTCCACAGACACGACCACCCCTCCCTTACAAGCGGTCGTTTTGGCCGCCGGTCAGGGCAAGCGCATGAATTCGCGCTTGCCCAAGGTGCTGCACCAACTCGCTGGTCGCCCCATGCTGCACCATGTGCTGCAAGCCCTTCAGGCGCTCAAGCCCAATCCCCTGGTGGTCGTTTACGGACATGGAGGGCAAGCCTTGCCGCAAGCATTTGCAGAGGCTCCCGTGACTTGGGCGTTACAACAGGAGCAGCGGGGTACGGGGCATGCGCTGCTTCAGGCGCTGCCACATTTGCAGCCCGAAGGGACCGTTCTGGTGCTCTATGGCGATGTCCCCTTATTGCAGAGTACAACGCTACGCCAGATGCTCTCCCTATGCCAGGGTCAACATCTGGTGTTACTCACCCAGCAGCTGGAAGAGCCCACGGGGTACGGACGGATCTTGCGCACCGCCCAGGGGACCGTCTGCGGTATTCGTGAAGAAAAGGACGCCACTGCCCAGGAACGCGCCATCACAGAAATCAATACCGGCATCATGGCGCTTCCTGCAAGACATCTGGCCGGCTGGTTACAGGCCCTCAATTGCGCTAATGCCCAGCAGGAATACTACCTGACCGATGTGGTATCCCAGGCCGTGGCCCAAGGCGTGCAGGTATTGACCGTGACGCCGGAATTTACCTGGGAGGCCATGGGTGTCAATAACAGAGCGCACCTGGCTCAATTGGAACGAATCTATCAGCAGCGACAGGCCCATCAGTTGCTGGAGGCCGGGGTGGCCCTGGCAGACCCAGCACGCCTTGACGTCCGTGGCACGCTACACTGCGCTCAAGACGTACACATCGATGTGGGCTGCGTGTTTGAAGGGCAGGTTACGCTGGAAGAGGGCGTTCAGGTGGGCGCCTATTGCGTGTTGCGCGATTGTCGCGTGGCGGCGCACACTGTGCTCCAGCCTTACTGCCACCTGGATGGCGTGCAGATCGGTCCGGCTAATCGTCTGGGTCCGTACGCCAGACTCCGCCCCGGTTGCGTGACGGGATCAGGCGTTCACGTGGGCAATTTCGTGGAAGTGAAAAATACCACGCTGGGTGATCACACTAAGGCCAATCATTTGACCTATCTGGGTGATGCCACTGTGGGGTGTGAAGTGAACATTGGGGCGGGAACCATTACCTGCAATTATGATGGGGTTAACAAGCACCACACCACGATTGGGGACCAGGTCTTTATCGGTTCCGACACGCAATTAGTGGCACCAGTAACGGTGGAGCAAGGGGCAACCATCGGCGCGGGGTCGACTATTGTCAGTCGGGCCCCCGCGCATCAACTGACCGTATCCCGGGCCAAGCAGGTGACCATACCCCGCTGGCAGCGACCCACGCGTAAAAAACCATAACCCCGACTACCGGGACTGGCCCTAGCCCGAATTATTGGCCTTTGTCGTGTGCAGCCTGTCGAATCAGCTCATCCAGTACCGGAAACAAGGCGGCATTACTCCCGGTCATGCTCGGTTCCGTGCGGTATTTCCCATCCACAATGACAGTGGGCACGGCATCCACACCGTACGACATGGCCTTTTGATCACCCCGTTGCACTTTGGATTGCACCGCAAAGGAGCGATAGGTGTCGATGAATTTTTGTCGATTGATCCCCTGTTTAGCCATCCAGTCAAAGAGCGTGTCTTCAGAGGTCAGATCGATATGCTCACCATGCAGCGCGGTAAAAATCTTCTCATGGACCAGGTCCACCTGGTTGAGAGCCTCTAAGGTGTAGTAAGCGCGTGCCAAGGTTGCCCACTGCATACGCCCAAAACTGACTGGAATGCGCTTGTACACGACGTTGACCGGAAGCTTTTTGGCCCAGGGCTCAATCTGTGGCGCGAGGCTACTACAATGCGGGCAGGCGTAGGAAAACACTTCGATCACTTCGACCTTGCGAGGATTATCCGTGGGTTGAGCGGGATTGATTCGTACGTAATCGTGATCCAAAGTCGCACCAAAAGCGCTGCCGCTGGCCAGGCAGGCCACAAGCAGCCATGTTTTGAGTCGATTCAGGAAAGCGTGCATCATCGATATCCTTTTTTAGTGAATGAAGACGGTACACCGCCGCCAGGAAACGGCAGTGCGAAACAGTTGGGCGAGCGCAGCGCTCTAGCGAGTCTTGAGTGAGTTGCCACGGGAAATGCTGGTGGGAATGCCGTTATTCTTGAGGGTGGCCACCAGGGTGCGCACTTCATCAATGGTTGACAGCGGACCCAGACGCACACGATACAAGGGTTTGTCACCTGCCTCGGGGGACAGGACGGTGGCCTCCAAACCCAACAGGGCCAGATGGGCACGCTGGTTTTCCGCATCTGCGGTATTGCCGAAAGCGCCGGTTTGAACAAACCAGGGGGTTGAGGCGTTGCTGGCCGTCTCTTCAGCCGAAGGTGCAGCGGACGGCGCACTTTTGTTCTTGCCAGTTCCCGCCGGAGTGGGCGAATGCTCAAGAGCGGGTTTGCTGGCCGCTTCGGTATCCACTGTTTTGGAGGGCGGCAAGGCCGTCGAAACGGCAGCGCTTGAATGGTCTGAATCGGGTACGGGGAGGGTGGCTAGTGGTGCCGGGGACGGTGGATTGCCCCGCGCGGACGGTGCAGCGGGTACAGGGGCTGAACCCTCGGTGCTGGGGCCCATCAGGCCGTGCTCGGCATTGCTGTCGCGACCTTCAGCCGCCGCATGCTCGGGCGCCGTGGAGGAGGGGGACACGTGCGCAATAAACGGCGTGGGCAAACGGGTGACATACAGGGCAACTCCGGCGCAAAGCGCCACCCCCAAGATCAGACCACTCATGAGACCTTTCAGAAAAGTCACAAAGCTGGAAGGTGGGGTGGCTTTGGAGCGCGTACCGGGTTGAGGTGAGTTCATGGGATTGGACACCAGGGAAAAGTGCGGCGCGAGGGATAACGCCAAGTTTCACAGAAGTTCGAGGGTTGGCAGAAGGAAAGAGTGTACATCACCGGTGGGCTACATTGTGTCGGGCGCATGGACCCCAAGAAGCTGCAAACCATCCTGAAGAACGCAGGCCACAGCGTGCAGCAAGGCCAAACGAGCCCCGCGAAGCGCAGCCTCTTCCACCAGAAAGGGGACGGCATTGTAGTAACTATGCAAGTCAGCAGCCAGATCCTTGAGATAGAACGCCAAGGTGTGTGGGGCGCGTTCACGGGCGGCGCTCTCGATGATTTCCGGATAGGCACGTAGCCATTGCATCAAGCCGAATTCGGTAGGGTGTTGCAGGGCACTGACCTCACAGGCCACCAGTGCGGAGGGATCGCCGCCCCACTTGTGCAGGACGCTGCGGATGCGGGCATGGGCATATTGCACATAAAAAACCGGATTATCGTTGCTTTTGGAGGTGGCCAGATCCAGATCGAAATCCAGATGTTGATCTGACTTGCGCAACACGTAAAAGAATCGTGCCGCATCACGACCCACTTCAGCGCGTAGCGCACGCAAGGTGATGAACTGTCCCTTGCGAGTAGACATTTGCACCTTCTCGCCTTGACGATACAAGGTCACAAACTGAACCAAAGGGACTTCCATCCGCTCGGCCTGCAGGCCCAGGGCCTGCAAGGCAGCCTTGACCCGGGGAATATAGCCGTGATGGTCAGCGCCCCAAACGTCGATGAGCAGATCAAATCCCCGAGCCAGCTTATCCACATGATAGGCGATGTCCGAGGCAAAATACGTATAGAGGCCGTTTTCACGTTGAACCACGCGATCTTTTTCATCACCAAAGGCCGTGGAGCGGAACCATCGGGCGCCATCCTGCAGGTACAACTGCCCCGCCTGATCCAACTGCTGTACGACTTGAGCCACTTGCCCCCGATCATACAGGGACTGCTCAGAAAACCATTGGTCAAAGGTGACGCCAAAAGCCTCTAGGTCTTCCCGGCAATCGGCCAACTGTTCGGCCAGCACATGCTCGTGAACGTGACGATAGTCTTCCCCCAGGAGGGATTTGGCCCGCTCGATCAGGCCATCCATGGTGGCTTCGGCCGAATCTGCCGCTGCCTCCGATTCGGGGTCGGCAGAGGTATTTGGGACATGGGATATTCCGGAGAGGACTGCAGTATCGGGATGCCATAAGCGCTTCCCAAAGCGAGAACTGAGCTGAGCGGCCATCACAGAGACATAATCACCTTGATAGCCGTTGGCCGGGAAAGCAATCTGGGAGCCAAAAGAGGACAGGTAACGAAGCCAAGTGGACAAAGTGAGAATATCCATTTGGCGTCCGGCATCATTGACGTAATATTCACGCTGGACCTGATATCCAGCTTTTTGCAGCACATTGGCCAGGGAGGCTCCAAAAGCTGCACCGCGGCCGTGGCCAACATGCAGCGGTCCGGTGGGATTGCTGGACACAAACTCCACCTGAACCCGTCTGCCGCGTCCAAGGTCTACCTCTCCCCAGCGTGATCCAGCCTGTAATACCTCCTTGATCACGGCTTGCTTGGCTGAAGCAGTCAAAAACACGTTGATAAAACCGGGACCTGCCAGGTCAACCTGTTGGATCAGGGGGGATGCCGGCAAGGCCTGTATGAGGGCCTGGGCCAGATCACGCGGCGAGCGGCGCAAGGACTTGCCCAACTGCAGAGCCAGGGGGCAGGCAAACTCTCCATGATCGGCCTGGCGCGGGCGCTCCAGCGTAATGGGGGTATGCACCTCGGGAGCCACCCGATGCAGCGCTGTGGTAAACAGCCCGATGATCTGTTGAACGAGGGTTGGGGCGTGGTTTGAAGTCATGGGGTTTCTCGTGATTGGGCCTCATTATAGAGGAATCAAAGCGCTACCGGATCCACATCCACAACCCAGTGAACGCGACGCTGAGCGGGAGCCGGCAGGGCCTGCTCCCAGAGAGATAAAAAATCCTGCAGGCTTTGGCGCCGCGTGGATTGCAGCAACAGCTGCATGCGGTAATCTCCGGCGCGTCGGGGCATGAGTGCACTGACCGGATCGAAAAGAGTCAACGGCGGTTTAGGGGAAAGCGCTAGGGCCGCGGCATGGGCGTGAGCCATGAAAGCCTCCAGCACATCCAGACGATTGCTGTGAGCGCGTAAAATGGCCTGGTGCACAAAGGGGGGAAATCCGGATATACGCCGCTGAGAGAGTTCGTACTGGGCAAAACCGGCATAGTCTTGTCGCATCAGGAAGGCGAAGAGGGGATGATCCGGAAATTCCGTTTGTATCAATACGTCGCCCGAAAGAGTGGAACGACCCGCGCGGCCAGCCACTTGCATTAATTGGGAGAACAGCCTTTCACCTGCACGAAAATCGGTGCTGTACAAGGCACTGTCCCCGCCTAGGGCAGCCACGAGGGTCAATTGGGGAAAATCATGTCCCTTGGCCAGCATCTGGGTCCCCACCAGAATATCCACTGCGCGTTGCTGGATAGCGTTTCGGGCTTCACGCCACTGGGCGGGGCTGGACAGGGTGTCGCTGTCCACCCGCAAAATTCGGGCTTGAGGGAAATGGGCCTGTAATTGCTCCTCTACCTTTTGAGTGCCATCGCCCAGTGTGACCAGTTGGGCACTCCCGCATTGCGGGCAATGGGAAGGGATAGGGCGGCTTCGACCACAATGGTGACAACGCAGCTGGTCTGCGCGCAGATGCACGACCATGCGCGTGGAGCAGTGCGTGCACGGGCAGGACCAGCCACATTGAGGGCAGCGCAAAATCGGTGCATAACCTCGGCGGTTAATAAAAACAAGGCTTTGTGCACCTTGCGATAACTGAGCGCGCAAGGCTTGCAGTATGGGCGCGGAGAGCGATTGTTCCATCGCCGTGTGGCGGGTATCGATCAGTTGAATGCGTGGTAAGGTGGAGCCCGGAATTGCGCGCTGCGTCAGGGAGTGGCGTTGATAGCGCCCGCGCTGGGCATTCAGCCAGGTTTCTAAAGACGGGGTAGCTGAACCCAGGACGATGGGGATTTGCCCTTGTTGGGCCCGCATGATGGCCACATCGCGAGCGCAGTACCGCAACCCTTCCTGCTGCTTGTAGGAGACATCATGTTCCTCATCCACCACAATCAGGCCCAATTGGGGCATGGGGCAGAATACCGCCAGTCGCGTTCCCAGAATGACCTTGGCGCTTCCCTCCTGGGCCGAGAGCCAGCGCAAAACCCGTTCCTTCTCACCCAAGCCGCTATGCAGGCTGAGCAAGGTGGTTTGCGGAAACTGCTGCTGAAAATGCTGCTCAAGTTGCGGCGTCAGATTGATCTCTGGTACCAGAACCAGCACGCTTTTACCGTGGTGCAGCATGGCCTGAATCAGGGCCAGGTAGACCGCTGTTTTGCCACTTCCGGTAATCCCATGGAGTAAATGACAGGAAAATCTATTCGCTGTCTGCAAAATGTCCTGTAGGGCCTGCTGCTGCTCGGCATTGAGCTGTAGGGGGGGCGGTTCCTCCTGGCAGGGTAACACCCGCGATCCAGTGAGTCGGCGCGGAGGCTTCCAGCCCGAAGTGCGCCGTAAGCCAGGGGGTAAGGCGTGAAAAACAGTGGGCCCGAGGGGATAGTGATAATACAGACTACAAAATTTCAGCAAGGCCAAATCGGTTGGCGATAAGGCAGGCACATCGTGCCACAGGGTTTCAATGGGTCGTAGTTGTTTTGGCGCACAACCGGGTTCTGTGACGATGGCCCACAATACGCCCGTTTTTAGACGGGTGCCAAAGGGGACCAAAACCCGACGTCCCACATCCTGTTCCGTGGCTTGGGGCGCGTCATAATCAAACAAACGCGGCACGGGAACATCAAGGGCAACCTGTATGGTGGGCATGAATTCGGTTTAAGGCAGAGCAGGGCATCAGCCGGGATGCAAAAGCCACAGTCGGGATCCAGCAACGGCGCCCGGCGCAGAGGGACGTTTGCGCTGTGGAGAAGAAGTCGGCCTGTGGATAAGTCTGTTCATATCTTCAGAATGTCTTGAAAGTCAAGGGTTGGGTTTGGAAAATCAGGTGGGTACAGTACCGTGCCCCGACAGAAAAAACATGAAAATACAATGGGTTGCAATTTTTGAATGCGGAACCTATTGATTTCACAGGGATTGTTACCCAATGGTTACCGATGTGCATAACCCTGATCCCATGCGCTCCAAAAATTGAGCTGCGTCAACTTGTTGGGCGACTGAACTGGTGTACTGCCTGAACCAATACCGCCACGTTTTCCGGGTCAGTGAAGCGCGATATACCATGCCCCAAGTTAAACACATGGCCACTGCCGGCACCATAGGCGGCCAGGATCCGTCCAACTTCCTGCTCTACCGCCTCTGGGGTGCCAAACAGCACCGATGGGTCCATGTTGCCTTGAAGCGCCACCTGGTCTCCCACGCGGGCTCTGGCCTCGGCGATATCAATGGTCCAATCCAGGCCGACCGCGTCATAACCGGCCTGGGCAATGGCTTCCAGCCACAGAC
>JAJZHV010000016.1:0-8547 GCA_021804345.1 Pseudomonadota bacterium
AACGGGGTGGAATCCCGAGTTGGGCGAGGACGACTAGCCCCTGCAAGGTCTATCGGCCGGTTTTACCCCGGGCAGTCGACCCTCATTGGGATCAATCTGCTCAGACTTTGACTTGGCGCAAAGCACCATAGGGCCCTTACCCATCAAAATCCCCCTTTTGACTTGGGATGGATGGGATGGCTTACGCCGATTTGCCGTCATTTTTGCAGGCACTGGAACAGCGCGGTGAGTTGCTACGCGTGTCCGAGCCGGTCAGTCCTCATCTCGAATCCACCGTGCTGTGTCAACGCAGCCTGCAGGAACAGGGCCCGGCGCTGTTGTTTATGCAGCCCACGGGCTCGCGCATTCCCTTGCTGGGCAACCTCTTTGGCACGCCCTCCCGGGTCCGTGCTGCGCTGCATCATCGGGCGATTCGCTCCTTCCGGGAATTGGGCGAACTGCTGGCCGCACTCAAGGAACCCCGTCTGCCAAAGGATTTGAAGGGCTGGATGAAAGCCTGGCCCGAGTTTGCCCAATTGACCCAGGTCACGCCCCACTACGACACCCAGGCGGGGTTTCTGGCGCAGCAGTTTGCCGCCGGGGACGTGGATTTGTCTCTGCTCCCCATTCAGCAGTGCTGGCCGGAAGATGCCGGGCGCCTGATCACCTTCGGCCTGGTGGTGACGCGCGGCTTGCGCCAGACGCGGCAGAATGTGGCCATTTACCGGCAACAGGTCATTGGACGCAACCGGGTCATCATGCGTTGGCTGTCCCATCGCGGGGGGGCCCAGGATTACGCCCAATGGGTGGCGGCCCATCCGGAGCGCCCCTTTCCGCTGCTGGTGGTCATTGGCTGCGACCCATGCACCTTGCTGGCGGCCGTGGCCCCCGTGCCCGACACCATGTCGGAATACGAATTTGCCGGCTTGTTGCGCGGGCAGAACACGGTGTTGCACCAGAGTGCATTGACCGGACTGGACGTCCCAGCGCAGGCCGAAATCCTGCTAGAAGGCTTCATCTATCCCAACGATCGCGCCCTGGAAGGCCCCTTTGGGGACCATACCGGGTACTACAACAGTCAAGCCGAGTTTCCGGTGTTTACCGTGGAGCGCATGAGCCTGCGCGCATCGCCCCTGTACCATGGCAGCTACATGGGCCGCTCGCCGCTGGATGAGCCCTCGATTCTGGCGCGGGAGCTCAATGATCTGTTCGTTCCCATCCTCCGGCGCACCTTTCCCGAAATCGAGGATTTTTACCTGCCGCCCGAGGCCTGCTCCTACCGCATCGCCGTGGTGAGCATCCACAAGCAGTATGCCGGCCACGCGCGGCGCATCATGATGGGCATCTGGTCCTGGTTGCGGCAGTTTACCTACACCAAAATGGTCATTGTAGTGGATACCGATATCGACGTTCGCAACTGGGCCGAAGTCATCTGGGCCCTCTCCACCCGCATGGATCCAGTGCGCGACACCCTGCTCGTGCCCAATACCCCCATCGATTATCTCGATTTTGCCAGTCCTGAGGAGGGCTTGGGGGGCAAAATCGGCTTTGACGCCACCAACAAGTGGCCCGGAGAAACCCACCGGGTGTGGGGACGCCCCATTGTTGCGGATGCCGAAACCGTGCGTCGGATGGAAACCCTTTGGCAGCAACTGTCACCCCGGAGTCGCTCATGAGTATGGAACTGGTTTGTCCTGCGGGCAGTCCCGCAGCCTTTGTGGCCGCCCTGGAGCA
Source organism: Pseudomonadota bacterium (assembly GCA_021804345.1). Classification (GTDB taxonomy): domain Bacteria; phylum Pseudomonadota; class Gammaproteobacteria; order Burkholderiales; family Ferrovaceae; genus JAJZHV01. Next base: position 1,714 of record JAJZHV010000016.1, read on the forward strand.
GGGTGCCGATGCCATTTATGTGGGGTTGCGCAATCCCACCAACGCCCGGGCCTTTCCGGGGCTCAATTTTACCCCACAGACCCTGCAGGAAGCGGTGCGCCAGGCCCACGCCCGGGGGCGCAAGGTCTTTCTTGCGCTTAACACCTATCCCATGGCCGGGCAGATTAGCCTGTGGAAAGAGAGCATCGACTGCGGGGCCGCCGCTGGGGTCGATGCCCTGATCCTGGCAGAAATTGCCATGCTGGACTATGCCGCCCGGGTGCATCCGCACATTGCGCGCCACCTGTCGGTGCAGGGCTCGGCCACAACCCCCCAGGCCCTACGATTTTTTCAGGAACAGTTTGGCATTACCCGCGCGGTCCTGCCCCGGGTACTCTCTTTGGAACAGGTGGAGCGGCTATGCACCCAGGCGCCGGTGGCTATTGAGGTGTTTGCCTTTGGCAGTTTATGCATCATGGTGGAAGGACGCTGTCAATTATCCAGTTTCGTCACCGGACGCTCGCCCAATTGTCATGGGGTCTGCTCTCCCGCCGAGCAGGTGCAGTGGGAAGAGCGCCCCGGCGGAGAGCGCCAGGTGCGCCTGGGTTCGGTACTCATCGACCGCTTCGGGCCCGAGGAATTTGCCAGCTACCCCACCCTGTGCAAGGGGCGCTATCACAGTAGCACCCAGCCCTACTATGCCCTGGAGGAACCGGTCAGCCTTAATACCCTGGCCCTGCTGCCGCGCTTGGCCCAGGCCGGGGTGGTGGCTCTGAAGGTGGAGGGTCGCCAGCGCGGTCCGGCCTATGTGACGCAAGTCACCCAGGTGTGGCGCGCGGCGCTGGATGCCCTGGCCACAGGCGCTCCCTTTACCCTGCAACCGGAGTGGCAAAGCCGCCTGGCCCATGTGGCCGAAGGCAAGCAGACCACCTTGGGTCCCTATCATCGCGCTTGGCAATAAGGAGCCCACTGGCACATGAACCTCACCTTGGCACCCATCCCCTATTTCTGGCCGCGCACGATGGTGCGCGAATTCTACGAAGCCGTGGCCACCTGGCCGGTGGACGTGGTCTATCTGGGCGAAATTATCTGCAGCAAGCGCCGCGAAATGCGCACCCGGGATTGGCAGGAGGTGGCAGGTCTGCTGGTGGCACAGGGCAAGGAAGTGGTGTTTTCTACGCTCTCTCTGATTGAAGCAGAATCCGAAATCCTGGCCATGAATCGCTGGGTGGAGCATGGCGGTCTGCTCATCGAGGCCAATGACTGGTCGGCGGTGCATAGCCTCCACGCCCATGGTCTGCCCTTTGTGGCCGGAGCCAGCCTCAACCTGTACAACCACGAGGCCCTGCATTTTCTGCAGCAGCGCGGTATGCGCCGCTTTGTGCTGGGGGTGGACCAGGGGGCCGAACAATTGCAGGCGCTGCGCACCCATTTTCCCGCTGGCGCGCAGCACTTTCCGCAAACCGAGGTGCTGGTCTGGGGCCGGGTGCCCTTGGCCTATTCGGCGCGCTGCTTTACCGCCCGTGCCCAGGAGCGCTCCAAGGATGACTGCGCGCACTGTTGTCTTCAATACCCCGAGGGCATCGTGCTGGACACGCGCGAGGATCAGCCCTTTGTGTGCCTGAACGGTATTCAGGTGTTAAGCGCCCAATGCTGCGATCTGGGGCCGGAACTGGAGCAGTTGCAGGCCCTGGATGTGCAGTATCTGCGCATCACCCCGCAAGCCGTGGGTACCGGTGCCGTCATCGAACGCTTCCGGCAAGGACTGGCGGCGGCGCAACCCCTGGGGCGGGAAGGGGATTGCAATGGATTCTGGCACGGAGGCCCAGGCATGGCCTGGATGTCGTCCGCCAACCCCTCGATTTAAGCGCAAGGAGCCTCACATGCGGTGCAGATGGTCATTAAAACCCGAGTCGTTGCCCCCCTTTCTGCTGGCGCGCCTGCCCACCCCGGCCCAGCTGTCCTGGGGCCTGAAATGCCTGCCTGCCGGGCTGAAATCCCGGGCCCTTACCCAGTGGACCAATACCCTGGTGTGCGCCCGGTTGAGCCCCCAGGATTTACACTTCATGCAGCAGCGCTCTCTGGCCATCGAGGTGGAAGATCTGGCCTTGCGCTGGGTGTTCACGGCCCAAGGGGGGCGCTTGCAGGCCTTGCCGGACGACACCGCCAGCGAAGCCACCATCCGGGGCCAATTGCTGGATTTGCTGCTGCTGGCCAGTCAACTGGAGGATGCCGACACCCTGTTTTTTCAGCGCCGGCTCAAGATGAGCGGAGACACGGCCCTGGGTTTGGAAATGCGCAATTTCATGGACCAGCAAGTGTGGTCCACGCAACCCCAGGGGCTGCGCATCCTGCTGAATCGCCTGGCGCGTTTGGCCCTGGCCGCGCAAGCGGCGCGCGCCGGGCGGCACCAAGCCCCGGGCAGTAGCGCTGGCTCTCCCCAAGGTCACCCGCAGGAAGCCCCCTGATCAGGGGCGGGAGCGCAGATGGTGCAGGGCCAGGGCACTGCAGCAAAGCAGCAATCCCTCCGCCACAAAGGTGCTCGACACCGGCAGGCTAGCGGCCACAAGCCCCGCTACCAAGCTGCCCACGGCGTCCAGTCCAAAACGGATGGCATAGAACAGGGCGATGATCCGGCCCTTGAATTCCGGGGGCGAGGCTTCCTGCAGCAGGATATTGATCCCCGCATTGCACAGGGCCACGCCAAAGCCCAGGGCCACTAGGCTGGCATACAGCAGCAGCGGAGAGCGCAACAGCCCGCAGGCCAGCAAGGCCAGGGCGCTTACCAGGGCAAAGCGGCGCACCGCCCGGGAAATGGCCTGCACACCCTGATGCATGGCCAGCACGATGGTGCCGGCTAAGGCGCCAAAGCCGGCGGCACCCCAGAGCATGCCCAGCAGATGAGCCCCGCCATGATACCGGTCGCGCGCCACGATGGGCAGCAGCACGGCGTAGGAGGAACCGGTCAGGTTGAGCGCCCCTAAGAGCAAGAGGGGCTGCAGGACCCGTGGAGTTTGGCGTGCAAACCGCAGTCCGGCCACAAACGCATCCCGGGTGCGCCCGCGTGCAGCGTGAATGACTGGTGTGTCCACTTGGGTCAGGGCCCAAGCCAGCGGTAGGCAGCTTGCGGCATTCAGCAGAAAGCAGGTGCTCTCGCTGGTCCAATGCAGCAACAATCCGGCCACCGGCGGGCCAATGAAGCGCGCGCCATTGGCCAGCATGGCATTGAGCGCCAGGCCGCTGGGCAGGGCTTGTTCCGCGGTGAGAAAACTGGAGATGAGGGACAGGCGCAGGGGCCCTTCAAAACTGCTGAGCAGCCCCTGACTCAAGGCCATGAGCACGATGACTGTGGGTGTGGCCCAGCCCAGTAGGGTCAGTCCGGCCAGCAGGGCGGCATGGGCGGTCAGCAGCAGCTCCACGGTAATCAGGGTGCGGCGCTTGTCGCGCTGGTCGATCCAGGCCCCCGCCCAGGGACCAATCACCAGTTGTGGGGCCAAGGCGGCAAAGGCCACCAGGCCCAGCAGGGAGGCCGATCCGGTGAGGCGATACACCAGCCAGGTCAGGGCCACGCGTTGAATCCAGGAGCCCAGAATGGACAGCGCCTGTCCCAGAAAATATTTTCTGAAGTTGGGGTAGCGCAGGGCCATGAGCGCGCTGGGCCAGCGTACAAACCGATTCATGAGAGTGTCACATTGATCCTATGATAGACTTGCCGATTATGACAGAACAAACCCTGCAATCCCGCGTCATTCTGGTTACGGGCGCCGGCTCCGGTCTGGGGCGCCATGCGGCTACGGCTTTTGCGGCGCGTGGCGCCACGGTGTTATTGCTGGGGCGCCAGGAAAAACGCCTAGAGGCCCTATACGATCAACTGGTGCAGGCGGGCTATCCGCAGCCCGTGGTGGTGCCACTGGATCTGGAACAGGCGGGCAGCGAGCGATTCGAGGCCCTGGCACGCATGATCGAACACGAATTGGGGCGGTTGGACGGCTTGCTGCACAGCGCCAGCCACTTCGTGAAGCTGGCTCCTCTGGCCCAGCAGCACCTCAAGCATTGGCAGGCGGCCTTTCACACCAATGTGCTGGCTCCCTTTGCCCTGACCCAGGCCTGCCTGCCCCTGTTGCTGCAGGCCCCGGATGCCTCGGTGCTGTTTACCGCAGAACAGCATGGCCTCAAGCCGGCGGCCTATTGGGGCGGCTTTGGCGTCAGCCAGGCGGCACTGGTGGCCCTGGCCAGCACCTTTGCCCAGGAGCATGAATTACAGCCCCACATTCGCTTCAATGTGCTGGTTCCCGGTGCCGTGGCCTCGCCCATGCGTAGCCGTACCCATCCGGGAGAGGTGGGTGCGCTGTTGCGTCAACCCGCCGAGCTCATGCCCTGCTATTGTCATTGGATGGGCCCGGACAGCGCCGGGCACAGCGGCACCATCATTTACCCTTAGGGCGCAAGGCTCAGGGCAGCAGCGGCTTCAAAGGCCAAGGCAACGGCTTGTGCCACCCGGTCCACACCCTGCACGCTCAGGCCCTCTAGGGGCTGCCGGGGCAGATTACCCTTGGGCACTAAGGCATGGGTAAAACCTAACTTGGCGGCTTCCTTCAGACGTTCCTGGCCGCGCTGTACGGGGCGGATTTCCCCCGCCAGGCCCACTTCACCAAAAATGATCCACCCCGGCGCTAGGGGGCGTGCGTGCAAGCTGGACACCACCGCCAGCAACACGGCCAGATCCGCCGCGGGTTCGGCAATCCGGATGCCCGAGACGGCATTGATGAAAACGTCCTGGTCGGCACAGGAAATGCCTGCATGCCGGTGCAGCACCGCCAACAGCAGGGCCAGACGGTTTTGCTCCAACCCCACGCTCAGGCGGCGCGCGTGACCCCCTTGCGCAGTGTCCAGCAAGGCCTGAATTTCCACCGCCAGGGGCCGGGTACCCTCCAGGGTGACGGTAATGCAGGAGCCGGGCACTGGCACCGACCCGTGGGATAAAAACAGCGCCGAAGGGTTGCTCACCTCGCGCAGGCCGCTTTCCGTCATGGCAAACACGCCTAGCTCATTGACTGCCCCATAGCGGTTTTTGACCGCCCGCACCAGGCGATGGCTGGAACTGCCATCGCCCTCAAAATACAGCACGGTATCCACCATATGTTCCAGGACGCGGGGTCCAGCCAATGTGCCTTCCTTGGTGACATGACCCACCAGAATCACCACAGGGCCCTGGGTTTTGGCCAGACGCGTCAACTGGGCGGCACATTCACGCACCTGCGACACCGAGCCGGGAGCGGACTCTAGGGCATCGCTATATAGGGTCTGGATGGAATCGATCACCACCAGCGCCGGTTGCCGTTGTTCGATGACCTGTTGAATGCTTTGCAGGCGGATTTCGGCCAGCAGGGCCACCTGGCTACTGTCCACCTTCAGGCGCTGGGCGCGGGCGGCCACCTGCTGCGCAGATTCCTCACCAGAGACATATAAAACCGAATGCAAGTGACTGAGTTTAGAGAGCGCTTGTAACAACAGGGTGGATTTTCCGATGCCCGGGTCCCCACCCAGGAGCACCACGCCACCGGGGACAAAGCCACCCCCCAACACCCGGTCAAATTCCAGTAGTCCCGAACTGGTGCGGGGCACTCTGGTGGTGGCCACCGCGCCCAGCAGTTGCACCGGTTGCGGTGCGTTCAGGGCCTGCGCCCGGGTGCTGGAGCGCGGCTCTGCCAGGGCCTCCTGCAAGGTATTCCAGCTTTGACAATGGGGGCATTGGCCCTGCCATTTGGGGCTGTGGCCTCCGCAGGTGGCACAGAGGTAAACGGTTTTGGCGCGGGTCACAGGGTGCGAGGGCGGCAATCAATAGTCATGGGGCTGAAAGCTGGCGGTACCGGCAAAGTTTTCGAAGCGGGTGTAATGCCCCAGAAAAGTCAGCTGCACGGTGCCGATGGGGCCATTGCGCTGCTTGCCGATGATGATTTCGGCAATCCCCTTATCGGGCGTGTCCTTGTTGTACACTTCTTCGCGATAGATGAACAGGATGACGTCGGCGTCCTGTTCGATAGCCCCGGATTCACGCAAGTCGGACATGACCGGGCGCTTGTTGGGGCGCTGTTCTAGGCTTCGATTGAGCTGCGACAGGGCCACCACCGGAACATGAAGTTCCTTGGCTAGGGACTTGAGCGAACGGGATATTTCTGAAATTTCCGTGGCCCGGTTTTCGCCCCCCGTGGCGGCACTCATCAACTGCAGGTAATCCACTACGATCAATCCCAGAGCACCTTGCTGCTGGTACAGGCGCCGTGCCCGGGCGCGCAGATCCAGGGGGTTCAGCGCTGCCGACTCGTCGATGAAGATCTTAACGCCGCTCAAGTCGCCCATGGCCTTGGTCAGACGGCTGAAATCCTCGGCCTTCAGGGCCCCAGTGCGTAAATCCTGCTGGTTGAGCCGGCCATGGGAACCCAGTAAACGCATGGCCAGTTGCTCTGAGGACATTTCCATGCTAAAGATGGCCACCGGCAGGCGGGTGTCCACGCCCACGTGGCTGGCCACATTCAGGGCAAAGGCGGTCTTGCCCATGGAGGGGCGTCCGGCCACGATGATCAGATCGCCCTGCTGCAACCCCGAGGTCATCCGGTCCAGGTCCACAAACCCCGTGGGCACTCCCGTGACCGGATCGTGATGCCCCGCCCGGTACAGTTCGTCGATGCGTTCCACCACTTGCCCTAGGGGGTCGCTCAGAGGACGAAAACCCTGGGTGGAGCGCGCCCCGCGTTCGGCGATGGCAAAAATTTTGGACTCGGCCGCGTCCAGCAGGGTGCGAGCCTCGCGTCCGGAAGGGTTGTAGCCACTTTCGGTGATTTCGGTGCCCACCTG
>JAJZHV010000016.1:8557-11276 GCA_021804345.1 Pseudomonadota bacterium
CGCGGAGAAGGGCCCGTTCCCGGACGATTTCGGCATAGCGGCGGATATTGGCGGCGCTGGGGGTATTGTGCGCTAGGGCGCCCAAGTAGGCCATGCCCCCCACGCTCTCCAGATCGCCGCGCAGGGACAGCTCTTCGGCTACCGTCAACACGTCCACGGGATGGGAGCGGTCGAGCAGGGCTAGAATGGCGCGGTAGATGGTACGATGATCTTCGCGGTAGAAGTCCGCTTCGCTGACCTGGTCTCCCATGCGGTCCCAGGCGTTTTGATCCAGTAGCAAGCCCCCCAGAACAGCCTGCTCCGCCTCGATGCTATGGGGCGGAACACGCAGGGCATCCATTGCCGCGTCGTTCATGGGGGAAACTCTGGCGTCTGGGGCGGCACAGGGGGAGGGTGCGTCAACCGAAGTGGTTAATGCTCTCCCAGAACCGAGATGGTCAGGTGAACCGTGATGTCACTGTGCAAGGCCAGAGTGACGGGGTGATCGCCCACGGTTTTGAGCGGCCCGTTGGGCAGGCGCACTTCCGACTTATGCACCTCAAAGCCCTGGACCTTCAGGGCATCCACGATGTCATGATTGGTGACGGAGCCAAACAGGCGACCATCCACTCCAGCCTTCTGGGTGACTTGCACCAGCAGGCCGCCCAGTCTGTCCGCACGGGCTTGCGCCTGAGCCAGGGCCTCCTGTTGCGATTTTTCCAGTTCCACGCGCCGGGCTTCAAATTCCTGGCGGTTATGTTCCGTGGCGCGCTTGGCCATTCCCTGGGGAATGAGAAAATTGCGGGCGTAGCCATCCTTGACCTTGACGATTTCGCCCAACTGGCCAAGATTGACCACTTTTTCCATGAGGATCACTTCCATGGATATCTCCTTAGTGCAAATCAGTGTAGGGGAGCAAAGCCAGGAAGCGTGCGCGCTTGACCGCGGTGCTCAACTGGCGTTGATAGCGCGCTTTGGTACCAGTAATGCGCGCGGGGATAATCTTGCCGTTTTCATTGATGAAATCCTTGAGCAGATCCACGTCCTTGTAATCCACCCATTCGATTTTTTCCACTGTGAAACGACAGAACTTGCGCCGGCGAAACATGCCGCCGCGATTGTTGTTCCGAGGTTCCTTCTTGTTGTCTTTTCTGCTATTGAACGCCATGTCATTCTTCCTCAAGCATCTTGAATTGTAGTGCCCGCAGCACCAGTTGGTTGGATCTGCGGTGTTTGCGTGTCAGGTATCCCTTGAGCAACACCGTCGAACCTGTGGGGAGTAGTGCCAGCGCCTGTGCCACCGGGCCTAAGGCCAGTACCATCAAGTCCAAGGCCACCTGGACGCTTTCCCCCACTTCGGGTTGGGTGGACTGGTGCTTCAACTGGAAGGATAAGGTTGGTATTCCCCCCGGGGTGAAGCGGATCACATCGGTGTCGCCTATCAGGCCACTGACCACCAGTTCGTTGCGTTGCAATTATCCCGCCACGGGCTCGGCCGCTGCCACGTCAGGGTCACGGAAGTTCTCCTCCCGCGGGGCACTGCGCTTGTCCTCACGCATCATGGGCGAGGGGGTGGTGACGGCAGCCTTCATCTGAATGGTGAGATGGCGCAACACGGCATCGTTGAAGCGGAAGGCGTTTTCCAGTTCGGCCAGGATGGCGCCTTCGCACTCGATGTTCATCAGTACATAATGGGCCTTGTGGATTTTCTGGATGGGATAAGCCAGCTGGCGCCGACCCCAGTCTTCAAAACGATGGATGAGGCCACCACCTTGGGTGACCATGTTGCGATAGCGTTCCACCATGGCGCTGACCTGCTCGCTCTGGTCGGGATGAACGATGAAAACGACTTCGTAATGCCGCATACAGACTCCTTGTGGATTTGGTCACGCGCTGCGCGACAAAGCAGGTTCCGGATGGGCGCCGTTACCTGCAAGGTTAGGGAACCCGCAATATTAACAAAGGGGACGGCGAGAAGCAAGCGCCCTGCGCGCCCGGGTTAGCCCGGAGCAGGGGACAGAAGGCGCCGGCGCCGGGTTTCGTACAGGCAAATGCCCGCCGCCACCGACACATTGAGCGAGTCCACGGTGCCGTACATGGGAATTTGCACCAGTTGGTCGCATCCTTCCCGGGTTAAGCGCCGCAAGCCACTGCCCTCGGCCCCCAGCACCCAAGCCAGGGGGCCCGAAAGCGCCCCTTGTGCCAGCAACTGGGGCGCCTCGTCATCGGTGCCCACAATCCACACGGCGTGGTCTTTCAGTTCGCGCAGGGTGCGTGCCAAGTTGGTCACCGTCAGGTAGGGTACGGTTTCTGCTGCACCCGAGGCCACTTTAGCCACCGTGGGGGAAAGCGCCACCGAGCGGTCGCGCGGCGCCACCACGGCATGGGCCCCCATGGCATCGGCCACGCGCAGGCAGGCGCCCAGATTATGCGGGTCCTGCACGCCGTCCAAAATCAGCAATAACAGCTCAGCTCCAGCACCGACCACCAGTGCATCCAGATCGGTGGGCAGGGCCAGTGCCCCCACCTGGGCCACCACACCCTGGTGGCGCGTGGTTCCTGCCAGGCCACTTAAGCGTGCTGCAGGAACCCGGTGTGCAACTAGCCCTGCCGCTTCGATCAGGGCCTGTAGGTCGCGCATGCGGGCATCCTGACGGCTGTCCTCCAGATAGATGTGCTGGATGCTTTGGGGATGATGGCGCAGGCGACTTTGCAGCGCGTGAAACCCGTACAGGAGGGT
>JAJZHV010000176.1 GCA_021804345.1 Pseudomonadota bacterium
GGCTATTCGTGCATTTTCGCGCGCAACATCGAGCAGGGCCGGCGTCAGGTCGAGTCCCGTAACCGATGCGCCCGCGCGTGCCGCCGTTATCGCAACGACGCCAGTCCCGGTTCCAACGTCAAGCAAGATCTCGCCGGGGTTGACTCCGGCGACCTCTTCGAGGATCTCGGCGAGACCTTCGGCGATCTCTTCACGGGTGGACATAGAGCTTTCCTTCCTAGGGTTGACGTGCTGGTGGAAAACGGTGGCCATGGCGGAGTCATCGCCGCTCCCATTGCCCGTCAGGTGTTCGACTATTACCTGTTGGGCCAACCCCCCAAAGCTGCTCAGGAAGTTCCGGATGAACAAAGCGACGATGACCCGCATTAAACAGTGGCGCGAGCGTCTGTTTGCCCCCTTGGACCCCACCCTGTTGCAGGCCAGCCTGTTATTGACACTGCTGGGCTTGGTGGTGCTTTACAGCGCATCCAATGCGGATTTGTTCAAGGTGTTGGGGCAAGTACGCAATTTGGCGCTGGCTTTTGCTGCCATGTGGCTGATGGCCATCACACCCCCTCACAAAATCCAACGGGTGGTATTCCCGGTTTATCTGGTGGCACTAGTGGCCTTGCTGGGCGTTGCCCTGTTTGGCGAAGTCAGTCATGGCGCACGCCGTTGGCTGCATTTGGGGCCGATCCGGATTCAGCCCTCCGAACTGATGAAATTGGCTTTGCCCTTGGCCTTGGCCGGATTTTTTGAATGGCGCGGAAAAACCCTGCGCTGGTCTGATTTTCTGATCGCCGCCCTAATCCTGTTGATTCCCGTCCTGTTGGTGGTGCGCCAACCCGACCTGGGTACCGCCCTGCTGATTGCCTCCTCGGGCTTTTATGTGCTGTATTTTGCGGGGCTGTCCTGGCGCATCATGGGAGGGCTTTTTCTGGCGATGCTGGCCGCTTTGCCGCTGCTGTGGCATGTGTTGCATGATTACCAGAAAAAACGCATCCTGACCCTGCTTGACCCTACCCAGGACCCCTTGGGCGCTGGATACCACACCCTGCAGTCCATGATCGCCCTGGGTTCGGGTGGAACGTTGGGCAAGGGCTGGCTGCAAGGAACCCAGTCGCACCTGGATTTTTTGCCGGAACATACCACCGATTTCATTTTTTCAGTGTTCGGCGAGGAATTTGGCCTGGTGGGGGAAATCGTATTCCTGATCGCCATTCTGATCATCATCACCCGGGGCTTTCTGATCGCCAATGAGGGTTCCACCCCCTTTGCCCGATTAGTGGCCGGCACCTTGTCCATGACCTTGTTTACCTACACCTTCGTCAATATCGGGATGGTCAGTGGGATCCTGCCCGTGGTGGGAGTTCCCCTGCCGTTTCTCAGTTATGGCGGCACCTCTCTGGTGACCTTATTCACCAGCATCGGCATTCTGATGAGCGTCCATCATCATCGCAAGCTGGTCAAACAATGACGCGCTCCCTCCTTTGGTCGACATTTTCATCCCCACAGCGCACCCTCCGGGAGTGCGTTTGGCGCGCGGGTGTGGCTCTCAGCGTCTTAGCCTGCCTGAGCCTCCTGAACGCCTGTTCCAGCCTGCCCGCCCATGCGCCGGGCAGCGCCCCGAGCGCAACCTCCGGGAAGGGGGGCTATTATCTGGACGATGGCCCTGGTGCCAACCCGCCCGCGCATCTGGAGCAAATTCCCGATGCCGTACCCCGGCGCGAAGCACTCAACCGTCATGCCAACAAACCCTACACGGCTTTCGGCAAGGTCTATGTGCCCGATATGTCCAATAAACCCTACAAGGCACGCGGCCTAGCCTCCTGGTATGGGCGCCGCTACCATCAGCAAAAGACCTCCACGGGCGAAATATATGACATGTACGGCATGACCGGGGCCCACCCCACACTTCCTCTACCCTGTTATGTCCGCGTGACCAATCTGTCTAATCAGCGTTCCGTGGTCATCCGGATCAACGACCGAGGCCCGTTTCGTAACGACCGCCTCATCGACCTGAGCTACACTGCCGCTTGGAAATTGGGTCTGGTGGGGCATGGCAGCGCCGAAGTGGAAGTGGAACGGGTTTTTCCCCCGTAATCCCCCGGGCGGGATGGAGCGGGTCCGGACGGGGCGACATGACCCACTTGGAGGTATAATATCCCTCCCCCTTATCGTCCTTTTTGTTGAGTGAACCAAACCCCATGAGTGTACGTCGCACCCTGACGCTATTGAGCGCCATTTGCTGTAGTCTGTGTTTTGTCGTATTCCCGGTCCAGGCCGAAGGCAATCTGACCGCCCCCTATGTGGCCGCCCAATCCTATTATCTGCTGGAGCAGGAAAGCGAACAGGTGCTGGCGGCCCTCAATCCGGACCTGCGTGTGGAGCCAGCTTCGCTCACCAAACTCATGACCGCCTACCTCACGTTCCAGGCCTTGCATGATAAAACCCTGAGCTCCAATCAAACTGTGCCGGTCTCCCAGCATGCCTGGAAATCTCCGGGCTCACGCATGTTTATCGAACCTCAGCGGCCAGTCACCGTGAATGAACTCATTCATGGCGTCATCATCCAGTCTGGCAACGATGCCAGCGTGGCGCTGGCCGAGGCCATTTCCGGCTCGGAAGAAGCCTTTGCACAACGCATGAACAAAACCGCCGCGACCTTGGGAATGATCAATACCCACTTCGTCAACGCCACCGGGTTGCCCGACCCGCAGCATTATTCCAGCGCCCACGACCTAGCCTTGCTGGCAACGG
>JAJZHV010000177.1 GCA_021804345.1 Pseudomonadota bacterium
ATGCTCCAAGGTGCCCTGCAGCATGTACGTAATGACTTCCATGTCGCGGTGCGGGTGGGTGCCAAACCCCTGAGCCGGCGCAATCCGATCATCATTGATGACCCGCAGCGAGCCAAAACCCATCTGCGTCGGGTCGATATAATCCGCAAAAGAAAAGGTGTGCCAGCTCTCCAACCAGCCGTGGTTTGCATATCCCCGGTCACGCGCACGGCGTATGGTAAGCATAATGGTTTCCTGAAAATGGAGTGTCCTGTTGTGATTATGGGGTTTCTCGCTCCATAATCAAGATGTGGATTGTAAAAAACCGATAAATCGGGCGGCTGGACAGATGCCTTGAGCGCACAGGGCGTCTGTGCTTACTCGGCTAATTCTGGCAGCGGTGCACCCCCAATGGGCCAATCGTCGATGACCGAGTTATTCCAGAGCAGAAGGCTGGGTTTTTTGTCTGGATAATCCTGATGGGATAAAAAGTGGCGCAGCAAATTCAGACGCGCCTTTTTCTTGTCGTTGGAATGCACCACCGTCCAGGGAGCCGCCTGGTGATGGGTTCGCAGGAGCATGGCGTCACGCGCCATGCTGTAGGCTTTCCACTTGCGCAACGCGACCTTATCGATGGGACTGAGTTTCCATTGCTTAAGAGGATTGCGCTGACGTTCCCGCAAGCGTCTGACCTGTTCTTCACGGGTAATATCCAGATAATACTTGAACAGTCGAATGCCGGAACGGACCAGCATGGATTCGAAGGTGGTGACGGTATTCATGAAATCTTCATACTGCTGAGGGGAGCAAAAGCCCATGACCTGTTCCACCCCGGCCCGGTTGTACCAGCTACGGTTGAACAGAACAAATTCACCACGACTGGGGAGATGATGCACATAGCGCTGAAAATACCACTGGCCAGCCTCGGTGTCGGAGGGTTTTCCCAAGGCCACCACGCGCGTATCGCGCGGACTGAGATGCTCTACCAGGCGTTTGATGGTACCGTCCTTGCCCGCGCCGTCCCGACCTTCCACCAATACCAGAACACGCTCACCCTGGCTGATGCAATGGTGCTGAAACTTGACCAGTTCGATTTGCAACAGGCGCAACTGGGCCTCGTAATCTGGCCCCGTTTTGGTGGCTGCTGGTTTGTCGGAACGCCGGGTGGAAGCGGGCGGCTTGCTCACCGCACTGAGTTTGTTTTTTTCTTTCATGGCGTGCTCAAGGGTAGAGAAGGAATTTTTTCGTGGGCGGCGAGTCTGCAGTAGCATGACCACGTACCGCACCGGCACCCTGCTACTTACGGTACTATTTTTCAATCATGCACCGATGCTGGGTGTATTGCAAACTCCTTAGGGACCCCATGATGACTGCAGAAGTGTTCAAACAACAGATCCGCCAACAGGCTCAAGGCGCCACCCGCTTGCATGTAGCGTACATCGGAATCACCGCCGGCCTGTTTGAAACCCTGCGGCGGTTGCAGCAAGCCACCAGCCAAGCCCTGGCCGAAGCCTCTCATCAGGATCCGGGTTACCTTCGAGTATGGTGTGATGCCGCCTATGCCTTTGAATACCTTGAAGTGGATGCCGAAACCTTCCGCTTATCCGAACTAGGTCAACTGATGTGCCCCAGCGCGCCTGATACCCTCATGCCCATGGTCATACAGGCCATGCTCTCGGCCCATATGGCCGAACGCGCCGCCGCATTACTCCCCAGTGGAGAGCGTCCGGGCGAGGCGGTTCTGGGTGAACGGGCAACCCTCCTCCCCTGGTTTGGCCCCATGTTAGAACAGAGCTTTGGGGCCCTCTTCGAACACACCATCTGCCCCGCTGTGCCGGTATTCTCTACAGTGGATACCCAGGGGGGCCTGGCGCTTGACCTGGGCTGTGGCAATGGTTGGTACTTGCGGGCCTTGGCGCGCCGTTGCCCACATCTGCGCGCGATCGGAGTGGATGGCTTTGACGAGAACATCCAGCAGGCCCGTGCCCGATCTCATGAGGCGGGGCTGTCTGATCGACTGCAGTTTCTGCAGGGCGATCTGCATGATTTCCACCTTCCGGAGGCGGTGGACCTGATTGCCATGAATCGTGCCCTGCATCATGTCTGGGAACGAGATCAGCGGGGAATCTTTCAGTGGCTGTATGATCACCTCAAGCCCGGGGGATATGCGGTCATCTGGGAGCCCGCCTGGCCCTCTGAGCGCGAAACCCTCCGCCTACCGACACATCGGGGGTTGGCCTTTCAAAACCTGAGCGAGTACATCCAGGGGAATCATCTGCTTCAACCCCGGGAAATCCTCGAGGCTTTCCACGCGCAGGGAATGCACACAGAACTGCATGAATTCATGGAGGGCAGTGAGGTATTGGTGGTGGCCCAGCGACCCCATGAACACACAACCTGACTGATTTTTGATAGAATCAAAGTTCTGCCCAAAACGGCGAGGTTCTGTGGTGGGTGTCCGATCTCAGTCTCTGTTCTGGGTGTTTGCCCAGTTTCTGCTGATAGCCCTCATCCTGCTTCAAGCGTGGCCGTTGGCACCGCGTGTCTGTTCTTTGGTTTTACTGTCCACTGGCTTAGCGCTGGGGCTGTGGGTTTTCCTTCACAATCGCCCCGGTAATTTCAATATCCGACCCGAGCCTAAGGCAGGGGCCTTGCTCGTCACTACGGGTCCTTATCGGCACATCCGCCAGCCCATGTATGTGGCCCTGCTGTTGTTGGTGGGAGGGAGTTTACTGAATCAGG
>JAJZHV010000017.1 GCA_021804345.1 Pseudomonadota bacterium
ACCTGATACCAGTGATTGGTCCCTTCCCCGCCGTTGTCCCGAATGCGTTCAAAGCGCGCCGGCCCGTCTTCCAGCGGGATTTCCCGGCAAGCCTGCTGCAGTTGCTCGTCGCTCAACTCACCCACCACGCGCACGGCGTATTCGCGTTCCACGGCGAAGCGCGGGTGCATCAACTGATGGGCCAAGGCGCCACTGGTGGTGAACAGCAATAACCCGCTGGTATTGAAATCCAGCCGTCCCACACTGATCCATTTGGCTCCCCGCACCCGGGGCAACACATCGAACACGGAGGCACGTCCCTCGGGGTCATCGCGACTGACGATCTCCCCTTCCGGTTTATGGTAAAGCAGCACGCGCGGTGCCATTTCAGAAAAATTGAGGCGCACCTTGCGCCGCTCGATAGTGACTACATCCGTTTCACTGATCCGGGTGCCCGTCAGGGCCACCTGACCATTGACCCTGACCTCCCCGCGCGCAACCAGGTCTTCCATGTCGCGCCGTGACCCCAGGCCGGACTGAGCCAGGATCTTATGTAGTTTCTGTGTGTTCTGAGTCATGAGAGAAGGGCACCAAGGGGGGTAGGTCGCGCAAGGAGCGCACGTTAAGATCATCCAACAGTGTCGTGGTGGTGCCATAAAGCGCCGGACGTCCCGGGCTGTCGCGTTGCCCCACCACTTCTATCCAGCCGCGCAACTCCAGAGCACGCAGCACCGGTGTGGCAACAGCCACACCGCGAATTTCTTCAATGTCGCCACGTGTAACGGGCTGCCGATAGGCAATGATGGCCAGCGTTTCCATCACCGCCCGGGAATAACGCGGAGGTTTTTCGGGATTCAGACGCTGCAAGGCCTCCTGATACTGGGGTCGAGTCTGGAAGCGCCAGCCTCCTGCCACTTGAACCAGTTCCAGAACCCGCGGCTGCCATTGCTGTTGCAGCAGGTTCAGCCATTCCTGCAAGATGTGCGCCTCTTTGGGCGGTTCGAAGAGGCGCCGCAACTGTGCCAGGGATAAGGGTTCTGGACTGCTGAGCAGCGCCGCCTCCAGCAATCGTTGGGGGTCCGTCTCCCGGCCCGGAGAAGGTTCACAGCGAGTTTCGGTGTCCTCTTGTGTCATGACCGTGGTCCTATGTCTGTATTCGATGTCTGGACGGGTTGCAACAGCCCTTCCTCCTGGGGCACGGGCAAGCTCAGATAGAGCGGCGCATAGGCCTGTTCCTGAGACACCAGAATCAGACCTTCCTTGACCAACTCCAGAACAGCGACGAAATGCACCACCACCAGCGCCACCCCGTTTCCCGCGGCGATTAAATCCTGAAATCTCAGCAAAGCCTGCTGTTGCAAGCGGCGCAAAATCCGGGTCATCTGTTCGCGCACCGACAAATGCTCGCGTTCCACCCGATGATGGCGCTGAATCTTGGCCCGCGCCAGCACCTGTGTCCAGGCCGTCTGTAATTCCCGCAACTGCAAGGAGGGCAGGCTCTGCAGCACCCTCTCGTCACGATAGATCTGCACCGTCCAAAAATCCCGGCCGGCACGGGGCAACTGGTTCAGAGTTTGGGCTGCCGCTTTCATCTGTTCATATTCCAGCAGCCGACGCATCAGTTCGGCCCGGGGATCCGCCTCTACTTCCGGGTCGACACTGACGGGGCGCGGCAGCAACAGGCGCGACTTAATATCAATCAATACCGCGGCCATCAGCAGGTAATCGGCCGCCAGTTCCAGGCGTCCGCGCCGCATGGCTTCCACATAGACCATGTACTGACGGGTCAACTCCGCCATCGGGATATCCAGGATATCCAGCGAATTTTTACGGATCAGGTAGAGTAGAAGATCGAGTGGTCCTTCAAAACTCTCCAGAAAGACTTCCAGCGCTTCCGGCGGGATGTAGAGATCTTGGGGCAGCTTGGCCAATGGCTCGCCACGCACCCGCGCGATGGCCCCTGCCAGAGGAATTTGCAACTGCTCCGCGGTATTCATGGGGGCCGTATCAGACGGCAAGGCCCATCACGGATAGCTCAGCCCCATACTGGTGCGCACATCCCGCAGGGTATCGGCGGCCAGCTTGCGGGCCCGTTCACAGCCATCGGCAATCACGTGCCGCACCAGGGTAGGGTCTTCCAGATAGGGCTCTGCCTTGGCACGCATGGGGGCCAACTCTTCCAGAACACGGTCGATTACGGGTTGTTTGCATTCCAGACAACCAATCCCTGCCGAGCGACAACCCTGCTGCACCCAGTCGCGTGTGGTGTCATCGCTGTAGACCTGATGGAAGGAGTAGACCGGACAACGATTGGGGTCGCCTGCATCGGTGCGCCGAACCCGAGCGGTATCGGTGGGCATGGTCCGAATTTTACGGGTTACCGTGGCCACATCATCGCGCAAGGCAATCGTATTGTGATACGACTTGGACATTTTCTGGCCATCCAACCCCAGCAAACGGGACGCATCGGTCAACAGGGACTGGGGCTCCACCAAAATCATTTTGCCGCTGCCTTCCAGATAGCCGAACACGCGCTCCCGATCCACCACGCTCAAGTTCTGGGAGTCTCCCAACAAGGCGCGCGCCGCTTCCAGGGCCTCGTCATCGCCCTGCTCGGTGTAACGGTTCCGTAATTCCAGATAGAGCCGGGCTTTTTTATTGCCCAATTTCTTCACGGCTTGCAAGGCCTTTTCGTCAAATCCCGGTTCGCGCCCGTACAAATGATTGAAGCGTCGGGCAATTTCCCGGGTAAACTCGATATGGGGCACCTGATCTTCGCCCACAGGAACGCGATTCGCCCGATAGATCAGAATGTCTGCCGCCTGCAACAGGGGATAGCCCAAAAAACCATAGGTGGCCAGATCTTTATCGGCGATGCGTTCCTGCTGTTCCTTGTAGGTAGGAACCCGTTCCAGCCACCCCAAAGGGGTCATCATGGATAACAACAGGTGCAGCTCGGCGTGTTCAGGCACCTGGGACTGAACAAACAGGGTGGCCTGATTGGGGTCTACCCCGGCCGCCAACCAATCCACGACCATTTCCCACACATGCTGTTCAATGGATTGGGGCTGGTCGTAATGAGTGGTGAGGGCATGCCAGTCGGCCACCATGAACAGACATTCGTGCTCATGCTGGATCTTGATCCAGTTTTTGAGCACCCCATGATAATGCCCCAGATGCATCGCACCCGTGGGGCGCATGCCGGAGAGCACTCGATCGGGATACATAAATCAGGAACTCCTTGTTGAAGCGGGGGGTTCGGGGTGTGCGGGAGGCGCCCAACGCTGCCATACCGGAGGACAGGATAGAGGCAAGGCAGGCAGTTTACCGGGTTCGAAACGGCTTTCGCCAGGACCATGGTAATCCGAGCCACGTGAAGCCAGCAGTCCCCGGCGCACAACCTGAGCCGCAAAATAGTCGGTTTGCTCGCGCGTGTGGTTGCTGGTGACGACCTCGATGGCCTCGCCTCCGGCCTGCACAAATTCGTCAATGAGGGTGTTCAGGGTAAGGTCATTGAGCGCGTAGCGCCCCGGATGGGCCAGAACGGCCACCCCACCCGCCCCGCGAATCCAGGAGACAGCCTGGGACAATTCGGCCCAGGCATGCCGCACGTAGCCGGTTTTACCCTTGACCAGAAAACGTTTGAAGACGGAGGGCACGTCCCGGGCCAGACCCTGTTCTACCAGGAAACGGGCAAAATGAGGGCGGGCAATGATGTTGGGGTTATGGGCATGACGCAAAGCGCCCTCCAGCGCCCCTGGAATTCCGGCACGGGCTAGGTCCTGGGCCATGCGTTCGGCCCGGGCCAGG
The DNA here is from genome assembly GCA_021804345.1 of Pseudomonadota bacterium. Classification (GTDB taxonomy): domain Bacteria; phylum Pseudomonadota; class Gammaproteobacteria; order Burkholderiales; family Ferrovaceae; genus JAJZHV01. Next base: position 3,790 of record JAJZHV010000017.1, read on the forward strand.
CGCCCGGAACGGATGGCCTGCAAGCCCTCCTGCAGGGAGCGATTGTCAGGATCCACCTGCAACCCAACGATATGCACCGTCTGATGCTGCCAGGTGACAGAAATTTCCACCCCGTTGACAAAACGGATCCCCTGTTGCTTTGCAGCCTGACGGGCTTCTTCCAGGCCGCCCACGTCATCATGGTCGGTCAAGGCCAGGTCGGTCACGCCGTTGGCGGCGGCTAGGCGCACTAGATCAGCTGGCGCCAGCAGCCCGTCAGAAACCCGGGAATGATTGTGTAAATCGATGTTTTGCATTGAATTCTTTGGGTTTTCAAACCCTGATGATAGCAGACTCGAGGTCAGGCCGAAACTGTGTCCACACACAAGGGGCACAGGGCCCGACACTTTGCCGCTCTGGGAGCCGTGTTTGAAATCCCTGGCCTGACCACCTATGGGGATTTTGAGCCATTGGACAAAACCCCTTGAAATCAAGGACAATGTCACCCCATGAAATTTTTTCTCGATCTTTTTCCGGTCCTGCTATTTTTTATCGCCTATCAGGTGGGCGGAATCTATTGGGCTACGGGCAGCGCCATTGTGGCCAGTGTGCTGCAAATTGGCTGGCTGCTGGGCACCCGGCGCCGGGTAGACCCCACCGCCTGGATTGGCTTCGGCGTCATTGTCGTGTTTGGAGGTCTAACCCTCTGGTCGCGCCAGCACAACATTCTGGGCATCGAACCCACGGTGTTCATCCGCTGGAAGCCCACAGCCCTGTACTGGATCTTCGCCCTGATCTTGTTCGTCGGCCCGGTGGTGCTGAAGCGCAACCCCCTGCGGGCCCTGCTGGACAAACAGTTACATTTACCCGATAGCACCTGGGGTAAACTCAACTTGGCATGGGCCTTGTTTTTTACCCTGCTGGGTTGCCTCAACCTGTATGTCGCCTTCAACTATCCCGAGCCCGTCTGGGTTCAATTCAAGGTTTTCGGCCTCATGGCCTTGATGGTGGTCTTTGTCGTGGCCCAGGGGGTTGTACTGGCGCACCATATGGAGGAAAAGGATGACCGCTGAGGAACAGACGGCTCAAAAAATTCGCGCCCATCTGGCGCCGTTGCACCCGCTGCAACTGGATATTCGCGACGATAGCCGGCACCATGCGGGCCACGCGGGTGCCGCAGGCGGCGGGGGCCATTACCATCTCACCATCGTGGCCGAAGCCTTCCGCAACCTGGCACCGCTGGCGCGTCATCGGTTGGTGCATGCGGCGCTCGGCCCCCTGCTGCACGGGGAAATCCACGCGCTGCAAATTGATGCCCGTGCCCCATGAACAATGACTGCGACTTGAATACTTGACCCCAACCCGAGGAAACTCTCAATGAAACTGAAACAAGCAATGATGTCCCTGGTCCTGGTGGGCGGTTCGCTGGGCCTGACCCTGTCCTACGCCGACCAAACCAAAGATCACGCCCATGACAGCGGAAAAGCCAGCACCACCAAGCGCATCATCGTCAATGGCAGCACCATCCCCGGGGCCCGTATCGATCTGGTCACCGAAGCCCAGATTGCCCAGGGGCATTCCCCCGGACCAGACCTGGACCGCGCTGTGCGGGGCAATCTGATTGCGCTGGAACTGGTCACGCAACAAGCCATCAAGGACGGCCTGGACAAGGACCCCAAAATGCAGGCGCAAATCGATATGGCGCGGGAGCAAATCCTGGCCCGTGCCCTGCAGGCCCGCTTCATCAAACAGAACCCCATCACCGATGCGGTGTTGCAAGGGGATTATGACCGCATGAAACAGGAGCTGGGGGACACGGAATATTTGGCCGAACATATTCTGGTGGTCAAGGAAGAAGACGCCAAGGCGATCATTGGCCAGATCGAAAAGGGCAGTGACTTCGAAAAACTCGCCAAGGAAAAGAGCATCGATACCGGATCGCGGGATAACGGCGGCAAACTGGACTGGGCTGCACCCGCCTCTTACGATCATGCTTTCGCCGAAGCCCTGATCAAACTCAAGCGCGGCGAAACCACCTCTACCCCAGTACATACCCCTTTTGGCTATCACGTGATTCGCTTAATCGACGTGCGTCCGCTCAAGGCGCCTCCCTTTGACGAAGTAAAAAACCGCTTGCTGCAAGCCCGCGAACAGCAAGCCTTCAACGAGATGGTGCAACAACTGCGCGCTAAGGCCAAGATCGAAGAAAAATAATTGCACTTCGCACGGGAATTTTCCCGTTACGCGGCGCGTCAACTGGAGGCGTCGCGTTTAACTGAAGCACACTGGCGCGACCAGGCACAAGAGCCCTGGTCGCGCCAGCGTCTGCTGACGCGCTTTGCCCAACTTCTGCAGCAATGCCGCCAAACAAACCCCGAACAAATCCTGAAGCAATGCTTGCGTGGGTTGCGCCAGGAGGTTTTTTTAACCCTCATGCAACGCGATCTGGCAGGCATCGCCTCTTTGCAGGAAGTCATGCAGAGTATGACCCTGCTAGCGGAATTTTCCATCGCCCAGGCCTGTCGCTGGCTGTATGCAGACCTGGTGCGCCAGCATGGCTTTCCTCTGGGAGAGTGCTCGGGTCTCCCCCAGGTCTTGCTGGTGGTGGGTATGGGAAAATTGGGGGGCGGTGAACTCAATGTCTCCTCCGACATCGATCTGATCTACGTCTACGAAGAGGACGGGCACACCGGCCCGCTCCCCTCGGCGGCAGCCCTGTCAACCCTCCTGCCGCTGCCAGCGGTGACAGGCCCGGACATCACGGTTCCGGGTTCACCCGACCTGCACCTACTGGCCTCCGCCGCGGCGAACCGGAGCGGATGGCAAGCACTGTCCAACCACGACTTCTTCTGGCGCATGGCCCGTCGCCTGACAGCACTGCTGTCCGAGGTCAGCGCCGACGGTTGGGTTTTTCGGGTGGATCTGATGCTGCGTCCCAATGGCTCGGCAGGCCCTTTGGCCGTCAGCCTGGACATGCTGGAGGAATATTTTGTGGTGCAGGGACGCGACTGGGAACGCTACGCCTGGATCAAGGGGCGAGTGGTCAGCGAACCCAGCATTCCCGCCGTTGCCCGTGGCACGCAAGCCCTGCTGCAACGGGTTACTCCCTTTATCTATCGGCGGCATCTGGACTACAGCGCACTGGGCGCATTGCGTGATCTACACCGGCAAATTCGCAGCGCAGCCGAACGCGATGCGCTGCGTACAGCGCAGTGGTGCGGCCAGAATATCAAACTAGGGCGTGGGGGCATTCGGGAAATCGAATTCGTGGCGCAACTCTTCCAGTTGATTCGGGGCGGCCAGGATCCCGCACTGCGCTGTCTTCCCACTCAGGAAGTCCTAGCGCTTCTGGTACAGCGCCAACTGCTCGAGCCCCAGCATGGCGCTGCCCTGATGAGGCAATACGTGTATCTGCGCCGACTGGAACATCGCCTGCAGTATCTGGAAGATGCCCAAACCCATAGCCTGCCACTCGACCCCCAGGACCTGACGCGGGTAGCCCGCTCCATGGGGGCCACCAACTTGGCTGACTTTCAGCACACCTTGGCCACCGGCATGCAGCAGGTGGCAGAGATTTTTGATCTCGTGTTTCCGGCACCCGTCACCTCTCCAGTGACCAGCCAAGCCCATCGGTTATGGCAACGCGCGCAGGAAACCTGGCAACCCAATCCCGAAGACCTTGCGGACGAACGCTGGCTGCACCAGCTCAGCGCCCTTAAACGCAGTCCCAGCGTCCGTGCTCAGGGTGCTGGCACGCGTGCCCAGTTTGATCGGGCGCTGGTCCTGGGGTTGGAGCAGATTTTGCTGCTCACCCCCAGCACAGCAGAATCCTTGCTTCCGCGCTTTCTGGATTTTATGGAGGCCATCAGCCGTCGGGCGTCCTACCTCATGCTGTTACTGGATTATCCGGTGGTGCTGCAGCGATTATTGCCGCTGTTGGCCGCTTCTCCCTGGGCTGCCAGCTATCTGACACAACGACCCCATTTACTGGATGAATTGCTGGCAGAGCCCGACTTGCAACAGCAGGACCTTGCAGGCTACTGGCAGCAGCTTGGGCTCCAGACGCAAGAACGATTAAACGCTCTGGGCACCGACGTGGAAGCGCGCATGAACCTGTTACGACGCCTGCATCATGGCGAACTGTTTCATGTGCTGGTTCGGGATCTGCAGGGCGAACTCAGCGTGGAACAAGTCGCTGACCGACTCAGCGCCCTGGCGGACCTGCTCATGTCCCTGGTGCTAGAACAGGCCTGGAAGGACATTGCTACTCGGCACCGGGAGCAACCCCGTATCGCCGTCATTGCCTACGGTAAATGGGGCAGCAAGGAATTGGGGTACGCCTCCGACCTAGATCTGGTCTTCATCACCGATGATGCCGAAGAACGCGCCCAAAGCAATCATGTGCAACTGGTGCGCAAAATCACCCATTGGATGAGCGCCCCCACCGCGGTGGGCATCCTGTACGAACTGGACATGCAATTGCGCCCCAACGGCAATGCCGGCCTGCTGGTTACGCCCCTAGAGGCTTTTCGGCACTATCAATTGCAGGAACGGCCCAATGCGGCTTGGGTATGGGAACATCAGGCCCTGACCCGGGCGCGCTTCTGCTGTGGCGACCCAGCCATTGGCGCCGATTTTGAGGCCCTGCGGCGCACCGTGCTGCAACGAGAACGTCCCCTAGCGGCATTACGCGCCGAAGTGTTGCACATGCGCGAACGCATGCATCAGGGTAACCCCAATCCGGGGCCGCTGTTCGATGTCAAACAGGATACGGGGGGCATGGTGGACGTGGAATTCATGGTGCAATACCTGGTTCTGGCCCATGCCCGGCAATATCCGGAGTTGCTGGAGAACGTGGGCAATGCCGCCCTGTTGCGCCAGGCCGGGGCGCTGGGACTGATCGCTGCAGAGTTGGCCCAGGCCGCTGCCCATAGTTATGCGGGGCTACGTCGACTGCAACACCGCGAACGCTTGCGCGATGCGCCCCTGGCGCGCATCGATCCCACAGAGGCCCAGCCCTTGCGACAGCCCGTTATACGCCTGTGGCAGCAACTATTTCTGGATTAACCCACAAACACGCGTGCGTTTTGAAACATGCGCAGCCAGGGGCCTGTTTCGCCCCATTCCCGGGGAGCCCAGGACATCTGAACCGTTCGGAAAGCGCGTTCCGGATGCGGCATGCAGAGAGTAAAGCGTCCATCTGCGGTGGTTACCCCGGCCAGTCCTTCGGGTGATCCATTGGGATTGAGCGGATAGCGCTGCGCCACCTGCCCGCGCCCATCCACATAGCGCAAGGCGATATGGGGTTGCAGCGCAGACCACTCTGCCCCAGAGGGCAATTGGGCTCGACCTTCTCCATGGGCCACGGGGACCGGAATACGGCTACCCGCCATCCCTTGTAAAAATAGGGAAGGTCCAGGCAACACCTCTAGCATCACCCAGCGGGCTTCAAACTGCTCGGAACGATTGCGCACAAAACGTGGCCAGTGGGCAGTGCCGGGAATCAAGGCAGAGAGATGACTCATCATCTGACAACCATTACACACGCCCAGGGCAAATACGTCACCGCGCGTAAAGAAACGGGCAAAGGCATCGCGGGCGCGTTCATTAAACAGAATCGATTTGGCCCAACCTTCGCCCGCGCCAAGCACATCGCCATAGGAAAAGCCACCGCAGGCCACCAGTCCAATGAAGTCTTGCAAATTCACGCGTCCGGACAGAATGTCGCTCATGTGCACATCCCTGGCCGCGAACCCCGCCTGGTGAAAGGCCGCAGCCATTTCCACCTGGCCATTGATGCCCTGCTCGCGCAAAATGGCCACTGGAGGACGATGACCACGACCAATCAGGACTGTGGCCACATTGTGTTCCGGGTCGAAGCTCAGCGGCCCGGTCAAACCCGTGTCCAAGGGGTCCAGAAGGCGATCGAATTCTTCCCGGGCACAGTGCGGGTTATCGCGCAGGGATTGCATCTGATGGGTGGTTTCTGACCAGATGCGATGCAAGGCGTTCACCTTGCAGGAGAGCAGGACCTGGTTGGCCCGGGTCAGGATCAACGCCCCGTTTGCGGTGACTGGGCCCAGGCGGTGCACACAATGCGCCAGCCCTGCCGCGGCAAAAGTCTTGACCACCGCGTCGAGTTGACTGTTGGCCACCTGGATGACAGCCCCCAACTCTTCGCTGAACAGGGGACCCAGAACATCGGGAAGTGGGGACAGAGGGGCCAGATCGATCTGCGCGCCCTGATGGGAGCAGAACAACATTTCGCACAGCGTGACCAGCAACCCCCCGTCAGAACGATCATGATAGGCCAACACGCGACCGGCGTGCTGCAAGCGTTGCATCACCTCAAAAAACGCGATCAGGTCCTGGGGATCATCCAGATCGGGGGGTTCGTTGCCCACCTGACCATAGACTTGGGCCAGGGCACTGCCGCCCAGGCGGTTTTTTCCGCGCCCCAGATCCACGAGCAACAGTTCCGAACCCTCAGCAACCCATTGCAGTTCCGGGGTAAGCGAAACACGCACATCCGGGCAATGGGCAAAGGCAGAAACCACCAGGGACAAGGGGGCGGTCACCGCCTGATCCTGGCCCTTTTCGTCCCGCCACACGGTGCGCATGGACAGGGAATCCTTCCCCACCGGAATGCTGGTGCCCAGGGTCAGGCACAGATCACGCACTGCGGCGACTGTGTCAAAGAGCAAGGCATCTTCATGCAACGCTCCGGCAGAGGCCATCCAATTAGCGGACAACCGCACGTGCTCCAGATGCCCGATCTGGGCTGCGGCCAGATTGGTCAGCGCTTCGGCCACCGCCATGCGACCCGAAGCCGGCCCGGACAGCAAAGCCAGGGGAGCACGCTCGCCCAAGGCAAAGGCTTCCCCCCCAAAACCCCGGAAATCGGCCAGGGTGATGGCCACATCGGCCACTGGCACCTGCCAGGGCCCCACACAGGGATCGCGTGCGCACAGCCCCCCCACGGTGCGGTCCCCAATGGTGATTAGGAAGGTTTTGTCAGCCACGGCCGGCAGACGCAGCACGCGCTCCAGCGCCTGTTGCAAATGGTTCCGGGCCGGTTCCAACTGCAGCGCAGGAAAGTGATTGCGAGCGCGCGTCACCGTGCGCTGCATGCGGGGCGGTTTTCCCAACAAGGCCTCCAGATCCATATCCACCGGAGTGGTCCCCAGAAGGGGGTCTTCAACCCGCAACCGGTGCTGGATGGTTGCTTCGCCAACAATGGCCACCGGGCAGCGCTCACGCTCGCACAGACTGAGGAAGAGATCGCGTTGCTCTGACCGAATGGCCACAACGTAACGCTCTTGCGCTTCATTGCTCCAGATTTCGCGTGGGCTCATGGCGGGTTCCTCGCTGGGAATGCGCCGCAAATCAAACCACGCGCCCACCCCGCCATCGTG
>JAJZHV010000018.1 GCA_021804345.1 Pseudomonadota bacterium
CTGGACTGTCCTCATTACACTCGGCCTGAAGTGTATGAGGGTTTGGCGGTGCCTCCGGTGTTGTTGTCGGGGCATCATGCGCTCATCGAGCGCTGGCGGCGCAAACAGGCACTAGGCAGGACCTGGCAAAAACGTCCGGATATGTTGGCCAGCCAACCGCTATCTGCAGATGATCAAAAACTGTTGGACGAGTTCAAAGCCGAACTCACATTGTAAGGAGTCGTTGTATGGATCTGATCAAGCAACTGGAACAAGAAGAAATGGCCCGCCTGGGTAAAACTATCCCGCTCTTTGCCCCCGGCGATACCGTGGTGGTCAATGTCAATGTGGTGGAAGGAGAGCGCAAACGGGTACAGGCTTTTGAAGGCGTGGTCATTGCGCGCCGTAATCGTGGCCTCAATTCCTCTTTTATCGTGCGTAAGGTATCTTCGGGCGAAGGGGTGGAACGCACCTTCCAAACTTGGTCGCCCCTGATTGCCAGCATCGAAGTCAAACGTCGGGGCGCCGTGCGTCGCGCCAAGCTGTACTATCTGCGCGATCGTTCGGGCAAATCGGCGCGCATCCGCGAAAAACTGGTCCTGCGCTCCAGCGCAACGGCGGCGGCACCCAAGGCCGGCTAATTCTGCCGGGGGTTCCCGCGGGTGTCTCATCAGGATGCATCCGGAGCGGAGGCCATCGATCGTTTTTGCGATGCGCTCTGGTTGGAAGAGGGATTGGCGGAAAATACCATCGACGGATACCGGCGCGACCTGCGCCAGTTTTCTCTGTGGTTGCTGCAGCAACCCGACCCGCCGGAATTGCTTCAGGTGCAGGCGCACCATCTGCAGTCCTGGCTGGGTTGGGTGTTCCGTTCCGGCCGCCTAGGGAGTCGCTCTGTGAGTCGCGCGCTGTCGGCCCTGCGGCGGTTTTATCGTCATGCGCAGCGCAGCGGTCAATGCCTGCAGGATCCCACTGCCAACCTTCAATCCCCGCACTTGCCCAGCCTGTTGCCCCATTCCCTGGGGGAATCGGATGTGGAGCGCCTGTTGCAGGCGCCGGATGTGGGGGATGTGCTGGGCCTGCGCGATCGGGCTATGCTGGAATTGCTCTATGCCACTGGTTTACGGGTGACGGAATTGGTTTGCTTGCCTTTGGCGGGCCTCGATCTGGATGGCGGGTTGGTTCGCGTGCTGGGTAAAGGAGGGCGCGAGCGCCTGGTACCCCTGGGGGAAGAGGCTCGCGACTGGGTGCAGCGCTATCTGACGCACGCCCGCCCGGAATTACTGGCGGGCCAACCCCACACGCGTTTGTTCGTGACCCGGCAAGCGCGCGGGATGACCCGCCAAGCCTTTTGGTATCTCATCAAGCGTCATGCGCGGCAAGCGGGCATCCTAGCATCCCTGTCGCCGCACACCTTGCGCCATGCCTTTGCCACCCATCTGGTCAACCATGGGGCAGACTTGCGCATTGTTCAGTTGCTGCTGGGCCATGCGGACATCTCCACCACCCAGATCTATACCCATGTGGCGCGCGAGCGGTTACGCCTGCTGCACCAAAAACACCATCCCCGCGGTTGATGTCACCGGTTTCATTTCAAGGAATGTCTCATGCTCAAACTCCTGTTGGTTGCTGTGCTGGCCTATCTGGTGGGCTCCATGGCCTTTGCGGTGATCGTGAGCCGGGTGATGGGGCTGCCCGACCCGCGCACCTTCGGTTCGGGTAACCCAGGCGCCACCAATATGTTGCGCGGCGGTAGTCGTGCTGCAGCAGCCCTGGTGTTGCTGGGAGATGCCCTTAAAGGGTGGCTAGCCGTGTGGCTGACCCTGCAGTTGATCATGCCCCTGGCTCTTCCCGTGCAGGCCACGGCCGTGGCCGCCCTGGCCGTGTTCTTGGGACATGGGTACCCGTTGTTTTTTTCCTTCAAGGGCGGTAAAGGGGTTGCCACTGCGCTGGGGATTTTGCTGGCATTGCAGCCGCTTTTGGGGCTGGGCACCCTGCTGGTGTGGTTGCTGGTGATGGGCATCACCCGCATCTCGTCGCTGTCCGCCCTGTGCGCCGCTCTGGCTGCGCCCCTGCTGGGCTGGATGCTACTGGATCAGGACTGGCTGCGCGCCACGGTGCTGGCACTGGCCGTGATCTTGCTGGCCCATCATCGGGCCAATATCGGCCGCCTGCTCCGTGGCGAGGAAACCATCTTTCGCAAGACGCGCTAATTTCCTTTGCCGCGCGGACCAGCAAGCATCTGGACCGGGAGAGCTGAGGCTCAGTGCAACCCCGGTATCATGCCTTTCATCCCGCGCATCATCTTGCCAAGCCCTCCCTTGGAGAGCATTTTCATCATCTTTTGCATCTGTTCGAACTGACTTAACAGACGATTCACTTCCTGTACCGAAACCCCGGAGCCGGTGGCTACACGCCGCTTGCGAGAGGCTTTGAGCAAATCGGGATGGCGTCGTTCGGTGGGTGTCATGGCGTTGATGATGCCCTCGATCCGGTTGAGAGAACGCTCATCCACCGACTGGTTGACGGCCATGCCTCGGGTCAGTTGGGCGGGTAGCTTGTCCATCATGGCCCCGATCCCCCCGGCTTTTTTCATCTGCTGTAACTGGGTTTTGAAGTCTTCCAGATCAAACCCCTGGCCTTTCTTGATCTTCTGCGCCAGTTTTTCCGCCTCGACCCGGTCCACGGTGCGGTGGGCCTCTTCGATCAGGGAGAGCACGTCACCCATGCCCAGAATGCGTGAGGCCATGCGCTCGGGATGGAAGGCCTCCAGGCCCGTGAGCTTCTCTCCCACCCCGATGAACTTCACGGGCTTTTGGGTAACATGGCGCACCGAGAGGGCAGCACCGCCGCGTGCATCCCCATCCAGTTTGGTTAAGATCACTCCGGTGAGGGGCAAGGCCTCGCCAAAGGCGCGTGCCGTATTGACGGCATCCTGACCTTGCATGGCATCTACCACGAACAGGGTTTCGATGGGGTTCAAGGCCGCGTGCAATTCTTGGATTTCGCGCATCATGGCTTCGTCAATGGCCAGACGACCGGCGGTATCGACGATCAGTACCTCGTGATAATGACGTCGGGCATGATCCAGCGCGGCCCGGGCGATGTCACTGGGCGTTTGGGACAGGTCCGAGGGAAACCAGTCCACTTCCAGGGTTTGTGCCAACACGTGCAATTGTTCGATGGCAGCGGGCCGATAGACGTCACAGCTGACCAGTAATACTTTTTTGCGTTGTTGCTCCTTGAGCCATTTGGCGAGCTTGCCGCTCGTGGTGGTTTTCCCCGAGCCCTGTAATCCGGCCATCAGGATGACTGCCGGGGGCTGTGTGGCCAGATTGAGTGCTTCGTTTTTTGCGCCCATGAGACGGGTCAATGCCTGGTGCACGATTCCCACCAACACCTGCCCCGGAGTCAGGCTGGTCAAAACGCTCTGGCCGAGGGCCTCCTGCCGGATCTCCTCGATAAAACCTTTGACGACAGGCAGGGCGACATCCGCTTCGAGCAGGGCGATGCGCACTTCGCGCAAGGCTTCCTGAATATTGCTGTCGCTAAGGCGGGACTGGCCGCGCAGGGATTTGATGACACCGGTGAGTCGGTCTGTGAGTTGATCCAGCATGGAATAAGCAGCCTTGGATGAATGGAATGGTAAACTATGCCTATTATGATCGATCCGCGCCTGTATTTCATTACCGCCGTCCTTTACGTGTTATTGGGGTTGCGGGTGTTTCTATCCCAACGCGCACAGGAACAGGGGTTGCCCCGGCCTCCTGAAGGCCGCGGGGAACTGCGCGTCGGTCTGGTCCGCGCCCTGATTCTGGGCGTGCTGCTGATTCATGGGGTGCTGCTGCACCAGGGGTTGATGGAAGACAACCAGCTGGACTTGTCCCTAGGGCATAGCCTTTCCCTGATTGGTTGGGTAACAGTGGCCTTGTATTGGGGCGTCAGCTTCCGCTACCGGATGGGGGTTCTGCTACCGGTCATTTTGATGATAACGGGGGCTCTGGTGTTGTCACCGCTGGTTTTGCCCGCCGACAAGCAGGTCACCTACAGCCATTTGCTGGCCTTCAAAATCCACTTGGCTGTGTCCCTGATGGCCTATGGCCTGTTTGCCATTGCCGCCCTGCACGCCGTTCTCATGAGCAGCATGGAGCAACGGCTGCACAATCACGATCGCCCCCTGACCCGTCTGGGTCCCATGCCCTCCCTGGTGGCCATGGATACCCTCCTGTTTCAGATGGTTCTGGCGGGTTTTCTGCTGTTGACGGCCACTTTGGTCAGTGGCGTGTTCTTTTCTGAAACTCTGTTTGGCAAACCGCTCCCATTCAATCACAAGGTGGTCTTTTCCTTCCTGTCCTGGCTAATCTACGCCGGACTACTGCTGGGGCGCCAATTCTGGGGCGTACGCGGGCGCAGGGCAGCACGTTGGACCCTGGTGGGGTTTGGCATGCTGCTGGTGGCCTATCTGGGCAGCAAATTTGTACTGGAGATTGTGCTGCATCGTGGATGAGATGTCTTTTGGCGTATTGTTGGGGGTATTGGTGATCTTGCTGATCCTCTCGGGATTCTTCTCCATGGCCGAAACCAGCATGATGGCCTTGAATCGCTACCGCCTCAAACATCTGGTGGCACAAAAACAGCCCGGTGCCCTTCTTACGACCCGTTTGTTGGCCCAGACGGATCGGCTGTTGGGGGTGTTGCTGCTGGGCAATAATTTCATCAATGCGGCTGCCGCCTCCCTGGTGACCGTCCTGGCGGTACGTCTGGTGGGAACTGGGGAACTGGCTATTACGCTGGCCACTGCCAGCGTCACGTTGGTGATTCTGATTTTTTCGGAGATCACCCCCAAAATCATCGGGGCCACCTATGCCGAACGCATCGCCTTGCGTTGCAGTTTTGTGTTGCGCCCTTTGTTGTGGCTGTTTTCGCCCATCATCTGGTTTGTCAACCTGTTTGTACGCGCCTTGCTGCGTTTGGCGGGACTCCACACCCCGCCCGATTTGCTCAGCCCGGACCTGAGCCTGGAGGAATTGCGCATTCTGGTCCTGGAAGGGGGGCATTTCATTGCCCCCAAGCACCAGAACATCCTGCTCAATCTTCTGGGTCTCAGGGATATCACGGTGGATGATGTGATGACCCCCCGCAACCAGATCGAAGGCATCGATCTGGAGGGAACCCTGGAAGAGGTTCATCGTCAACTGGCCACATCCAATCATACGATTCAGTTGCTCTATCGCGGTAACGCGGACGATGTGGCGGGGTTGGTGCATGTGCGCAAGGTGTTCAGCCAGGCCTATTCGGGCATCCTGACCTGGGAAGACCTGAAAGCGGTAATGCAGCCAGCCTATTTCATCCCTGCCGGTACGCCCCTCTTGACCCAACTGCAGCAGTTTCAGGAAAGCCGTAACAAGGTGGGTCTGGTGGTGGATGAATATGGAGAACTTCAGGGACTGGTGTCGATGGAGGACATTCTGGAGGAAATCGTGGGGGAGTTTGGCGTTAGCTCGCCCCATCATCAATCCCATTTTACCCGGGAAAAAAATGACACCGTGCTGGTGGAGGGCGTGTGTCCCTTGCGCGATCTTAACCGCAAACTGGGAACTCACTTCAACCTGGAGGGGCCACGTACCCTCAATGGTTTGATACTGGAGACGCTAGAAGATATTCCCGAACCAGGAACCTCCCTCAAAATCGACGGGTATCCCATCGAAATCATTCAAACCCAGGATCGTATGGTGCGCGTGGCGCGCCTAACCCTGGGTGCTGGCCGGAGCACCTAGACCATGACCGTTCTGCGCCTTCTGGTTTTTGGCACCTTGGGCTATTTTCTCGGGTTTTTTCTGGATTGGTGGATTCGCTATATTGTGGACCAATGGTTGCCTGCTCAGGGGCTTGGAAGGTTGGAGCAAGGCATGGTATTCCGCCAGTTACGGGCGCGCTATTATGATCTGGTTCCCTGGCTGAACGCGCTGCTAACGGCTGCTATGGCTGGGGTCTGGGGGTTGCATGCTGGCCTGTGGGGGGCGCTGATGCTGCTTTGGGGGTTGCTGGTGTTGCTCTTTGTGGATCTGGAAACGCTGCTGCTGCCAGACGCCTTGACCCTCCCCTTGTTGTGGCTGGGTTTGTTTTTCAATTCCTTCGGTCTGTACACCAGCGCTCCTGCCGCCCTGTGGGGTGCCATGGCGGGGTACGGCTCCCTGTGGAGCGTGTATTGGCTGCATCGCCGCCTGACTGGGCGTATTGGTTTGGGGCAGGGCGACTTCAAATTGCTGGCAGCGCTGGGGGCCTGGCTGGGTGTGGGGGTGCTGCCGGCACTCCTGTTGCTGGCCTCCCTGTCGGGAATCCTGGTGATGGGCGCCCTGATGCTGCAAAAACGTGGGGCCACGGCGCAAACCCTGTTTCCCTTTGGCCCATTTCTTGCGTTTGCTGGTATAGGTGTTATGCTGTGGGGCAAAGGAGGAGTGCTGTGAATAATCAATTCATTGTAGGGGTGACTGGAGGAATTGGCGCGGGCAAATCCACCGTTGCCGGAATCTTTGCAAAATTGGGTGCCGGTGTGGTGGATACGGATGCCATTTCCCGTCAGTTGACGGCACCTGGCGGTGGAGCCATGCAGGCCATCCGTGAACAGTTCGGTGCCGCTTTCATTGGCGAAGATGGCGGCCTGAACCGCAGCGCCATGCGCGAATATGTTTTCAATCATCCGCCGGCGCGCAAACAGTTGGAGGGGTTGCTGCACGGGCGTATTCGGGATGCGGTGCAGGCCGCCTTAGACGCCGCCACCCAGCCTTATGTGCTCCTGGTGGTACCGTTGCTTATCGAAGTGGGCACCTACCGCCCCATCCTGTCCCGGGTATTGGTGGTGGATTGTGACGAAGCCCTGCAGGTGCAGCGGGCCAGTGCCCGGGGCAACATGACGGAGGATTCGGTCAAGGCCATCATGGCCGCGCAAACAGACCGTAAAACCCGCCTGCGAGTGGCTGACGATGTGATCGATAACAGCACCGACCTGGCCCATCTGGACACTGTGGTGCGGCAGCTGGACCAACAGTACCGCTCCCTGGCCGCTGGTACTGCCTGACGCGCGCAGGGGAACATCTGCGGTGATTGCTTACGATTATCCACTAACCGAGCAGATCAGAACCTTCTTGCGTCTGAAGCATCTGTTTCAACGGGCGTTTTACTGGTTGGAACAAAACGCTGCGCAGGATCATCACGGTGCGCTGCTGACGCTGTTTGAAATCATTGATGTGACGGCTCGGGCGGATGTGAAATCAGATCTTCTCCAATGTCTGGATCGTCAGCGTGTGGCGCTGGCACCGCTGCGGGGCAATGTGAACGTGCTGCAGGAACCCCTGGAAAAAACCCTCTCCGATCTGGAAACAGCCGCCTATGATCTGCATGCCAGCAAGGGCAAATTTGGCGAACACCTGCGCAATCATGAGTGGCTGATGAGCATCAAACAGCGCACCGGGATTCCAGGTGGCATGTGCGACTTCGACTTGCCGGGCTATCACTACTGGTTATCCCGAGCGCCCGGGCAGCGCCGCCAGCACATGCAGGACTGGCTGGCCCCGCTGCTGCCCACCTATCATGGCTTGAAGGTGCATTTGTCGCTGCTGCAGGACAGTGGACGTGCCTTACAGTTGGAAGCCTGTCAGGGGTTGTACCAGCAGGCCAAGGTGGGGCCAGAGGTGCGCCTGCTGCGGGTGTTGCTGGAAGAGGATCAACCCTGTGTGCCCGAGATCAGCGCCAACAAGTATCTGCTCAACATCCGTTTTATGGAAGCGGGTGAAGCCATGCGCCCTGGTGTGTTTGCGGCCAACCTGGACTTCACCCTGATATTGTGCACCCTATGAACCGTGGGGGCAAAGGTCCCTGTGGTCTTCCCAATCAGAGCGTTATTCGCGCCGCAGGGCCAGGGCTTGCCAGTCCTGCCGGCTGCTTTCCACACCAACACCGATTTCTTCTACCTCGGCAAAGATCGTGGTTTTGCGGATGGACGCCTGGACGTGCGCTACCCGTTCGTCAGCAAAACAGCGGGTGACCAGCTCATCCAGCAGGTCTTCAATCAGCCCCACATGGGGCCGGTCAGCCCAACTGCGAATAAAGTCCCGCAAAGGCTCGTAGTCTACCGTGTCATCGATCTGTCGGATACGACGCAGGGCACTGAAGGGAAAAGACAGGCGCACCGAGACTAGGATGTCCTGGGGCCCTAGTTTCTCATGCTCGTGAATGCCCAAACGCACACGACAGCGCGCGTTTTCGATGAGGCAGTAAAAGTGGCTCATACGGCCGGTTGAAGCGCCTGTTTCAGTTTTTGTAGGGCACGGACTTCGATTTGGCGCACCCGTTCGGCCGACACGCCCAATTCTCTGGCCAGTTCATGTAATGTGGCAGCGCTCCCGGTTTCGGGTTGTAACCAGCGTGCCGCGACGATATGGCGGCTGCGCTCGTCCAGATTGGCCAGGGCCAGTTGCAGGCCCTCCTGGCTTCGATGTTCGGCTTCCTTTTGCTCCAAAGCCTCGATGGGCGTGGCAGATTCATCCGTGAGCCAGGCAACCGGACTGACCCAACGCGAGTCCTCTTCTTCGGAGGGGGGGGTTAAGGAAATATCCTGCCCCGTCAGGCGTACTTCCATTTCGCTCACGTCTTCAGGACGAACCCCCAATTGCTGGGCCACCTCCAGGGTTTCGCGCGGGGATAGCGCGGCAAAACCGGGTTTTAGGCTGCGCAAACCAAAAAACAGTTTGCGTTGGGCCTTGGTGGTGGCAATTTTTACCAGACGCCAGTTACGCAGAATGAATTCGTGAATTTCAGCCTTGATCCAGTGTACGGCAAAAGAAACCAGGCGCACGCCGCGCTCTGGGTCGAAACGCCGTACAGCCTTCATCAGGCCCACATTGCCTTCCTGGATCAGGTCGGCATAGGGCAAACCATACCCATGATACTGACGTGCAATGGAGGCCACCAGGCGCAAATGGGCAAGAATCATGCGTTGCGCGGCCTGCAAATCATTGTGATCGCGCAAGCGCCGTCCCAGCGCGATTTCTTCCTCGGCGCTCAACAGCGGAACGCGCGCAATGCTTTGCAGGTACTGCTCCAGACTGCCAACCAACGTGGGTACCGGCATGGGTAATGTCATATCATGCATGGTGTCCTGTCCTCAATCAAAGGAGATAAGGTGATTTTAGCACTCTTGCGCTTTGAGTGCTAACCTCTTAAGAGGTTCCCCGCTCCACCCGGTTGATGGTCCAGGTACTGGAAACCCAGGCGACTAGCCAACAAAGCAGTCCCGCAGCGAGGGGCAACAGCACAATTTCCTGCACGGTGAGGGCGGGCAGCGTGAGATCCCGATCCAGCAGGCGCGAAAGTTCTTCCGTATGGCGATTACAGAGTGAAATCAGAAGCGTCAGCACTAGCAGCGCCATAAGGGCGCTCACAACCCCCAGCAGTGATCCCAGATAGAGAAAAGGACGGCGAATGGTGTGTGCACTGGCCCCCAGCCAATGGAAAACACGAACCTCTTCCTGTTGCTGTTGCACCTGTTCGCGCACCAGATGAAAGACGATGAAAACGGTGGCCAGCAGCCACATGAGGGCAAACAGGCGCGATAGATTCCGAGTGAAATGCAGTAATCCGGCCAGCCCTTGTGCCCATTGTTGATCCAGCTTGACTTGCGCCACCTGTGGCTCGCGCAGCAGGCGCTGTTGCAGGGACATCAAAGATTCTGGAGCCAGCGCGCGCGGAAGGATGACGAAGGTGTGGGGCAAGGGGTTATGCTCCAGGTTTTGCAACGAGGCGGTCAGTCCCGGCAGATGTTTGATCTGCTCCAGTGCTTCCTGCGGAGAAATGGACTGGAAGGATTGCACTTCGGTGTCAGCGGCCAGAGTGCGCCAGACCCCCTGAATGGCCTCATCGGGAGCTTCCAGTTTCATATAAAGCGTCAGATGCGGACGTTGCCCGGCAGTGAGGCTCCACCCGGTTTCCTGCTGCTGCAGGTGATACAGCAGGGCGGGCAGAGTGAGCTGGAAGGCCATGATCACCAGGGCCATGAGGCTGACCCAGGGGGTGCGCAACAACTGGCCCCAGGAATGGCGCCAAGCTGTGGTATGGGCGTGTATCCAAGCGTGCATGGCAGTTTAGCTGGCGCTGGGCTGGCTGGGTGCCAGTCGTCCGTTGCTCAAGGTATAGCGGGCGGTTGCCTCGGGTAAAGTGAGGCAGTCTTCCGCACAGGTTTGAACGATGGTCAAACCGCCCGCACTATGGCGTGAACGCAAGAGTCCGGACACCCGGGCGGCGTTTTGCGAATCCAGTCGGGCAAGGGGTTCGTCCGCCACAATCAGGCTAGGGCGCGTGATCAGGGCGCGAGCAATGCAGGCCAGTTGGCGTTCGCTGCTGGAGACCTGGGAGGGCAACGCCGAAGCACGGGCGCTTAAGCCGAGCAAGTCCAGGGATTGCAGGGCCCGTTGGTGCACGGTACGGCCAAATTGCCCCGCCAATTCCAGAGGCAGGGCCACATTTTCTATCAGGCTTCGGCGTTGTAGCAGGTGCGGTTCCTGAAAAATCAGTCCTATGTTGGCGCGCAGTCGGGCGCGCACCTGAGCATTCAATCGGCCCAAATGTTGATGCTGCAGAAAAACCTTGCCCTCGGTGGGTTGCTCCAGCCCCATGATCAGGTGCAGCAGTGTGGTTTTGCCACACCCGGACCCTCCCGAGATCAGCACCCAGGCATTGCTGTCGATGTCCAGGTCGATGCCTTGCAGGGCTTGCGGGCCTGGGGAAAACCGCTTGCCCAGTGCTTCTAGTCGAATCATTCCACCAAGGCGTCCACAAATTCCTGTGCTCGAAAGCGCTGCAAATCTTCCAGTGCTTCTCCCACGCCCACAAAGCAGATAGGTACCGGGCGCTCGCCGGCAATGGCTGCCAATACGCCGCCGCGGGCGGTACCATCGAGTTTGGTGATGACCAGTCCGGTCAGTTGCAGCGCCGCGTCGAAGGCGCGCACCTGGGCCAGGGCGTTTTGCCCCGTGTTGGCATCTAGGACCAGTAAAATGTCGTGGGGTGCG
>JAJZHV010000178.1 GCA_021804345.1 Pseudomonadota bacterium
CAACAGTTCCTACCCCATCCACGTGTCCGCTGACCCAATGTCCGCCCAGGCGGTCCGACACACGCAGCGCCTTTTCCAGATTAAGTGCCGCTCCGGCCTGCAAGCCACAGGTATGCTCCCGAGTATGGGCCGACACATCCACCTCAAACCCGGCTTCCCTCAAGGCCACCACCGTCAGGCAAACGCCGTTGCAGGCAATGGAGTCGCCAATCACCACATCCTGCAAATCCAGGGTGGGAGCCGCAATCGCCAACCGTACCCCCGCTTCCAGGGGATGCTGGGCACTCACCTGACCCACCGCATGAATGATTCCGGTAAACATGATGGCTTCCTCAATATTGACAACGGGCTTCGATGCGCCAATCCGGACCGAGGGCCACAATGCCCTGAATGTGCAGCCCATGGCGCTGGGTCAGATGGGTCAGGGGGGCTCCGGCGATCACCCCGGCCCCGCCTTCTCCCAACAGTGCAGGCGCCACATAGAAGACAAATTCGTCCAGCAGTCGTTCCTGCAACAAGGCACCCGTCAGGCGCGCACCGGCCTCCAACGTCACTTCGTTCAATTCGCGTTGTCCCAACAACCGCATCAGGGCAGACAAATCCATCTGTCCTGGGGCCTTGCAGCCCACCACCAAGACCTGAGCCCCCAAATCTTCGTAGCGCCGTGCCCGCTGTACGTCCTCATTGCAGGTCACCAACCAAGTGGGCGCTTGCGGGCCAAGAACATGGGCGTCGAGCGGGGTTTCTAGGCCCCGGTCCAGCACGATGCGAATCGGCTGGCGCGAGGTTGGAACCGCGCGCACTGTCAGGGTGGGGTTATCCTGGCGCACCGTACCCATACCGGTAAGAACGGCGCAGGAACGCGCTCGCAGCTGATGGCCATCGGCACGAGCCGCTTCACCCGTGATCCATTGACTGGCCCCATTGGCCAAGGCCGTCCTGCCATCCAGGCTCATAGCTACCTTAGCCCGCACCCAGGGCGTTTGACGGCGCATGCGCGTCAAAAAACCCACATTCATCTGGCTTGCCTGCTCTGCCCGCAACCCCACATCCACGGTCACTCCGGCGGCCCGCAAGCGGGCAATTCCTGCGCCCCGCACCTGGGGGTTGGGATCCTCCAGAGCCACCACCACGCGCCGAATACCCGCCGCAATCAAGGCGTCGGCACAGGGTGGGGTACGCCCATGATGGCTGCAGGGTTCCAGGGTCACGTAGGCACATCCGCCCCGCGCGGCCGCCCCTGCCTGGCGCAGCGCATGGACTTCGGCATGCGCTGCGCCCGCACGCACGTGCCAGCCTTCGCCTACCACGGCACCCTCCCGGGTGATGACACAACCCACCCGGGGATTCGGCGTCGTGGTAAACAACCCCAGAGCCGCCAGATCCAGGGCCCGGTCCATGCCCTCCATATCCGGTTGGTCCCAAGGGGGAGTCATGCGGGGATCACTCAGAGCTCGCCAATGACCACGCGAAAGTCCTCCAGATCCTGAAAGCTGCGATAGACCGAGGCAAAACGCACATAGGCCACCTTGTCCAGACGACGCAATTCCTCCATAACCATCTCCCCCACGCGCAAGGAGGACATTTCGCGCTCGCCCAAAGCCAGCAGGTGCTGGCGCATCCGTTCCAGGGCCGCATCCACCTGCTCCACGGGAACCGGGCGTTTATGCAAGGCCCGCATGAAACTGACGCGGACTTTTTCAACGGAGTATTCCTCGCGGTGGCCATTTTGCTTGATGACCTGGGGCAGGCGAATATCGGCAATTTCGTAGGTGGTAAAGCGCTTGCTACAGGTTCCACAACGCCGCCTCCGGCGAATGCTGTCTCCAGCTTCGGTCATGCGCGAATCAATGACCTGGGAATCCTGCGCTCCACAAAAGGGACATTTCACAGCCTGTCCTCCGCACCCGCCTGCATGATCAACCCCCCTCGACTGTTTTTTGCCGGATCCTTCGGACCACGGGAATGGCCGCTCAGTTACCGGCGATAGTCATCTCTTCCAGTAGAATCGAGCCCGTGATCTTAGAGCCACGAATCAGCACGTCATCCCCCACGGCCAGAATGTGACGGAACATGTCCTTGAGATTGCCGGCAATCGTGATCTGATGCACCGGGTACTGGATTTTGCCATGCTCCACCCAAAACCCGGCGGCTCCGCGTGAATAATCTCCGGTCACACTATTAACGCCCTGTCCGAGCAATTCTGTCACTAAAAGACCGCGCTGCATGGTATTCAGTAACGACTGGAAATCACCCCCGAAGGGTTCAAGGATCAGATTGTGGTTACCGCCCGCATTGCCGGTACTGCTCATGCCCAGTTTGCGCGCCGAATAGCTGCCCAGGAAATACCCTTGCACCACCCCATCCACCACCACGTCCCGCGGGCGGGTTGCCACCCCATCGTCGTCAAAGGGCGAACTGGCCAACCCCTTAAGCAGGTGGGGTTGTTCCCGGAGCTGGACAGCAGAAGAAAACACCTGTTCTCCCAGAGAATCCTGCAAAAAACTGGATTTGCGAAAGAGGGCCCCGCCGCTCACGGCGCTCACGAAATGCCCAATCAATCCCGCAGCCAGACTGGCTTCAAACAGCACAGGGGCCTGACAGGTCTGCAATTGACGGGCCTTCAGTCGCCGCACGGTCCGCT
>JAJZHV010000179.1 GCA_021804345.1 Pseudomonadota bacterium
CAAGGCATCCACTCTCAAGTTCACTGCTTCGGGATCGGGTGGCCGAGGTGTAGTGGATGCTGGGGCGGGCAGTTGTAGCTCGGTGGCATGACGCTGGGCGGGCACCGTGATGATCAGCATGATCAGCAGCACCAGCATGACATCGATGAGTGGCGTGGTGTTGATTTCGAGCATCAGCTCCGATTCCACGGGCGGGGGCTGAAGCGTTCTGCGACGTGAAAGGCTCATGGTGTGGCCGAAGGCTCCGTGACAAAACTGACCTGGGACAGCCCCAGGTCCTTGCAAGCCTGAAGGATTTGCGCAAAGGGTTTGAAGTGGGCGCGGTAGTCACCACGAATCTGCACGATGGGGTGAGGGTTGGCCTGCAATACCCGCTGCAGCTGCGGCTTGATCTGCTCTAAAGGCAAGGCCTGCTGTTCCAGATACAGGCCTCCCGACTGATCCACGGTCAGATGCAGGGTATGGGGACGGGCCGGATCGGGCTGGCTGTTTTCCCGTGGCAGTTGGATGGGCACGGTGTGAATGACCACGGGAATGGTGATCAGAAAAATGATCAGCAGGACCAGCATCACATCCACCAGGGGGGTGGTATTGATGGTGGCCATGAGGGGTTCTTCTCCCTCTTCCCGCTCCAGCGTACCGTTCATCGCCATGGGTCAGTGCTCCAGGGGTTCGCTGCCCTGGCGCGAGCCACCCAGCAACACGCCAAGCAAGTCGGCGCCAAAGGCGCGAATCTGGTCCATGGCGATCCGGTTGCGCCGCACCAGAGTGTTGTAGCCCAAAACGGCGGGAACAGCTACCGCCAACCCCATGGCGGTCATGATGAGGGATTCGCCCACCGGCCCCGCCACTTTTTCGATAGAGGCCTGCCCGGCAATTCCGATGGCCGTGAGCGCGTGGTAAATGCCCCACACCGTGCCAAACAGTCCCACAAACGGGGCGGTGGAGCCCACCGTTGCCAAAAAAGTGAGCCCCTCCTGCAAACTGTTTTGGGCTTCACTTACCGAACGGTCCAGCGTCATGGTCACCCAGGTGGGACGATCGATCTGTTCCATCAAGGGGCCCTCGTGATGCGCCATGGCTTGCAGACCCTGTTGAGCGATCTGGCGATACAGGCTGTTGGCGGATAACCGGGACATGCCCTCGGTCACCGATCGGGCCTGCCAGAAATCGGTGCGCATTTCCTTGCCCTGGCGCAACAGCCGGCTTTGTGCCAGCAAGCGAGAGATCAGGATGTACCAACTGCCCATGGACATGGTGACCAAGATCAGCAGCGTACCGCGCGCGATCCAGTCGCCGCTTTGCCACAGGGATTGCAGTCCGTAGGGGTTGGAGAGGACATCGGTGGGCATGAGAGGCTCCAGTGGGAATTCATTGATCTAGGGTAAATACCAGCGCCTGATCCACCAAAAAAGGTTCCGGATTGGTGGCAAAGCGAAAACGTTTCACATAATCCAGCGCCAGTTCGTCAAACAATCCCGGTGGGGTGGCTTGGCGCACCGTGGCGTCGGTGACATGGCCATCTGGGGCCACGCTCAGGCGAATCAATACCTTTCCGGACAGGCCTTCGCGCCGGGCTGCGCGTGGATAACGCCGTTGCAGTTCTTCCAGGGGGGGCATATAGATGGGACTGATGCCGTGACGCAAGGGTTTGCCCTTGGGCAAGTTTTGCGCGGGCAAGTTCCGCTCGGGTTCTGCCGTGGCTGCCGGCGGACTGGTCGCAGGGCTTGTGCTGGCGACAGGGGGAGCACTTGGCGCGGGCGCGGGCGCCGGGGCGGGTTGGGGAGGTGGCGGCAGGGGCCTAGGCGGCGGTGTGGCCGGCCGAAGTTTCATCACGACCGGGGGCGGTGGCGGCGGGGCAGGTTGCAGCGGTTGGAGCAGATTCACCACCAGGGTTTTGGGTTCGATGCGCGGCAGCGGATGGGGCGCCAAACCCTGAATGAGCAGGGCCAGCAGCAAGGCGTGCAAAATAACGACCAGCAAGGCACTGAGGCGTTTTCCAGAGCCCAGGGATTGGACTGCAATTGTATTCATGGGCTGCATTATACGCAAAACTCGAAAGCCTTCAGGGGGTGTGGGCGGCCCCTGGGGTGGCGCCGAGAAAGACTTGCACAACCGGTTGATTCGTCTGTACAATACTGGGCTTTCCTCACGTGATAAAAGTTTTGGAGAACTCCATGGCTGCAACTGCCGCCCAGAAAGCACAAATTATGTCCGAATACCAACGCGCCGCGAACGACACGGGCTCTCCCGAAGTGCAAATCGCCCTGCTCACCGGCCGGATCAACCAGCTCACCGATCATTTCAAAACTCACGTCAAGGACCACCATTCCCGCCGTGGATTGCTCAAGATGGTGAGCCAGCGGCGCAGCCTGCTGGACTATCTGAAGCGTAAAAACCTGGACGGCTACCGTCAGCTGATTGGTCGCTTGGGTATCCGCAAGTAATTTCGGGGTGTTGCCCCATCGAATTCTGAATCGCCGCGGTGTGATCCCTGCTGATCGCACCGCTTTTTTTTTCTGACGCTGCCTTAATCAACGAGGATGTTCGCGTGAATCCAATTCGTAAAACGTTTCAGTTAGGACGCCATCCAGTGACGCTGGAAACGGGCGAAATCGCCCGTCAAGCCGATGGAGC
>JAJZHV010000180.1 GCA_021804345.1 Pseudomonadota bacterium
CGGATTTCGTCATCGCGGCCAATGACGGGGTCCAGCTTTCCCAATCGGGCCCGCTCGGTCAAATCCAGGGTGTATTTTTGCAATGCTTCGCGTTGCCCCTCGCCCGCCGCATCGTTGACGGATTCGCCCCCGCGCATGGCCGAGATGGCCACCTCCAGCCGTGCCCGCGTGGCCCCCTGTTGCCTGAACAGGCGTCCGGTCTCGCCCTTATCGTCGCTGAGCACCAGCAAAAACAGCTCGGAGGCGATGAACTGATCGTTGCGTTTATGGGCCTCGCGTTCTGTCAGATTGAGCAGGGCGTTCAACTCCCTTGATACCGCCAGTTCGCCGGCAGGGTTGTCCAGTTTTGGAAGGCGTTCTAGCAGTGCGCCTAAGGACTGTTTGAGCGCGGCTACCTGCACATCGGCACGGGTCAGCAAGGCTGTGGTGGAGCCATCGGTCTGGCCTAGCAGGGCCAGCAGCAGATGCACGGGCTCCAGAGCACTATGGTCATGGCCCAGAGCAAGACTTTGCCCATCTGCAAAGGCCTCTTGAAAACGAGTGGTCATTTTGTCGAATCGCATGGCATATCCTGTCCAGTCATGATTGATGACTTTCACATGGGGGCGGTGTCAGAAAATACAAGGTGCAGCGATTGCGTTATACTCTCGATCCATTCTAATCCAGCCTTGGCCTGCTGATGCGCTCTGACTTGACACGACCCTGGCGCCACACGCGCATTCTGACTTCCCTGCTGGTGGTATTTCTGGCCGGTTGCGCCTCCCTGCCCAACGGGACAGCCGATCCATCTGATCCGCTGGAGCCCTATAACCGCACCATGTTCAGCATCAATAATCAGGTGGACCAGAGCTTGGTGCAACCGGTAGCCCGGGGCTATCGCGCGCTGACTCCGGATTTTTTTCGCACCGGCGTCACCAACTTCTTCAACAACCTCGCGGATCTGACCACGGTATTTAACGACCTGTTCCAGGGCAAAGGAACTCAGGGCCTGGCCGATGGCGAGCGTTTCATGATCAACAGCACCGTGGGGGTGCTGGGGTTGATCGATGTGGCCACACCCTCTGGATTACCTCGCCACAAGGAAGACTTTGGACAAACCATGGCGGTGTGGGGGTGGACGGACAGTACCTATGTGGTGTTGCCCTTTCTAGGACCCAGCACCGTGCGCGACACCCTGGGTCTGGTGGGGGATTACCCGGAAAGCTTGTACGCCCAGATGCACACCACGCTGACCAAGGAAACCGAGATATACGCCTTCGAAGAACTCAATACCCGGACCAACCTGCTGGCCGCCACCAACGTGCTGGATACGGCAGCCCTGGACCCCTACGCTTTCCTGCGTGATGCCTATTTGCAGCGGCGCCGCAACCTCATCTACGACGGACATCCGCCACCCTCCCCCGAAGACGATTAACCGCTTTGAACGGGCCCGTGCCTGCTTGCGCGCATGGGACGAACATCCCAAAAACTGCCCGCCACGCGCTGCAGAGCGCCCAGCCTACAGCGAGCGTTCGATGATCGCTGCGATGGCGCTGCGCTCGGCCGCCACCCGATGGGGTTGGACGCATTGTCCAATGGCCGTATCGGGGTCTTTTAAGCCGTGCCCGGTCAGCGTAGCCACCACGGTGGAACCGGCGCGAATCTTGCCGGCTTTCACATCCCGCATGAACCCGGCCAGCGAAGTGGCTGAGGAGGGCTCGCAGAACACGCCTTCCGTTTGGGCCAACAGGGCTTGTGCCTCCAAAATTTGAGCATCGGTACATTCGTCAAACCAGCCACCGGACTCACGCACGGCAGCCCAAGCCAGGGGCCAGGACATGGGATTGCCGATGCGAATGGCGGTGGCAATGGTATCGGGGTTAGCCACGGGGCCACCGCGCAGGAATGGGGCCGCGCCTGCGGCTTGATACCCCAGCATGACTGGGCGTTGCGTGGCCAGGGGTTGCGCCGGATGATAGGGGCAATGGCCCGCACAATGACCGCAGGCCGCCGTTTGCTGCGCAGTAGATTCGCAGTAGCCCATCCAGTGTGCGCTGATATTGCCGGCGTTTCCCACGGGCAGCACATGATAATCCGGGGCCTCGCCCAAGGCTTCGATGATTTCGAAAGCAATGGTTTTTTGCCCCTGCAAGCGAAAGGGGTTGACCGAATTGACCAGGGCAATGGGCAAGTCGCTGGAAATTTCCTGCACTAGGCGCATGCCATCATCAAAATTACCCTGGATTTGCAACACCACGGCACCATGCATCATGGCCTGGGCCAGTTTACCCAGAGCAATTTTGCCATCGGGGATCAGCACAAAACTGGTGATTCCGGCGCGCGCGGCATAGGCCGCTGCCGCTGCCGAGGTGTTTCCGGTAGAGGCACAAATGATCGCTTTAGAGCCGGCTTCTACCGCCTTGGTCACCGCCATGGTCATGCCGCGGTCCTTAAAGGAGCCCGTGGGATTGAGGCCCTCAAATTTCACCAAAAGACGACCGTCAAAGCCAATTTTTTTGGGCAGGTTGATGAGCTCGATAAGTGGGGTATTGCCCTCGTTCAAGGTCACCACAGGGGTAGAATCGGTGACCGGCAGGCGGTGGCGATAGCGATGGATCAAGCCTTGATAGTGAGTCATGATGTCCTGGT
>JAJZHV010000181.1 GCA_021804345.1 Pseudomonadota bacterium
GTGGCCATTGCCACAGCCATCCTGTTAGTGGCCCTGCTGGGCATTGCCGCCCTGGCGGTGGATGTGGGGCATCTGCTGGTGGTTCGGGCCCAAACCCAAAATGCGGTGGATGCTGGAGCCCTGCATGGGGCCTCCCTGCTCTATGCCAACGGTTCCACGACCCCCGATTTCAGTGCCAGTGGAGCAGCCGTCACGGGGGCCACTCAGGCGCTGGAACTCAATCTGCCGGTCACATCCGCCGACACCCTCACCATTCAGGCCAATTACTGGCAACAGATCAATGCTTCGGCCCCCTCCAATCCAGCAGCCATCGAAGTCACCCTGGTTAAGCAAACACCGCTGTTTTTTGCACGAATTTTTGGCCAGTCCAGCGCCAAGGTGTCAGCCACGGCCATTGGCGTCGCTCAGTCTCCCACCAGTCTTGGCGCTGGCGCCACTCACTTGCCCCTGGCCATCGGCGCCTGCATGTATTCCCTGTTCTGGAACGCCCAGACCAATCAACCCCAAATCGACCCCAGTACCAATCAGCCCTATATCATCAACATCGGTTCCTACTACAGCGGCTCCCAAAACGGGATGGATGGCAGCAGTTGCCCTATCAGCGCCCAGTGGACGGGGTTAGTCAGCAATCAAGTGGAAAGCGACAGCGCGTTGAATACCATCATCAGTAAAGGCAACAGCAGCACCATTAGCGTGTCGGATTCTATCTGGCTGGCCAATGGCACGATGAATGATCTCTATCAATCGGTGTATGATTCGGTGAATGCCTGTAGTGCGTCCGGCAGCACGGCCTGCGAATACAGCACGGTCCCCGTGGTGGGCAGCGTGACTCCGGGGTCTGATCAGGTGGTCAGTGCCTTCGCCTGCCTGCACGTGTTATCGGCCTCCTACGGCGCGACCAAATCCGTGACGGTGCAGATGTCCGGCGGCTGTACCCCCAACAATGCCTCGGGTTCTGGCCCTTCCTATGGCGTCATCGGTCCCGCCCTGCTGGCCCAATAAGGTCCTTGCCGGGGGCTCAGGCACCAACCACTGCGCGTTGGCGCACCCATAGGGAACCGCCCACCATGCCCAGGGTGCTGGCCATGAGTCCCGCCAACTGCGGCGGAATCAGCGCCTCCGGAGCCCATGCTTCGCACAACAGCCACACCCCTGCCCCGCCCAGCACCGACAGCAACCCGCCCAGGGGGCGCGCTCCCTTCCAGTACACGCCAAAGGCCAGGGGAACGAAAGCAGCCACCAGGGTGATCTTGTAGGCGCTCTCCACCATTTTGAAAATGGACAGCTCCGAGCGCAGGGCAATCCAGGTCACCAACCCGGTAAATACCAGCACGACAAGGCGCATCACACGCAGCAGTTGGGTATCGGTCATCTGTTTGAAAAAACCGCGCACCACATTTTCGGCAAAGGTCACCGAAGGCGCCAGCAGTGTGGCCGAGGCACAGCTTTTGATGGCGGACAGCAAGGCCCCAAAAAACATGACCTGGGCCAATTCGGGGGAATGATCCAAAATCAGGCGCGGCAAAATCATCTGGGAATCCGTGTGCAGATAGCGTTGCACTAGGCCCGGATCGATGAGCGTGGCGGAATAGGCCAAAAACATGGGGATGAAGGCAAACAGAAAATACAGACTTCCACCCAGCACCGAGGCATTGCGCGCAGTGCTTTCGTTGCGCGAGGAGGTCACGCGCTGAAACACGTCCTGTTGCGGAATGGAGCCTAGCATCATGGTGATCCAGGCTGTAAAAAACCCGATGATGTCGGCCGCATGGGCCTGCGGCCAGAAATCAAATTTGCCATGCGCCGCCGCATGGGCCACGACCACGCTCACCCCACCCGCCGTAGCACTGAGATCCCAGGCAATGTACACCATCCCCAGCATGATGATGATCATTTGAATAAAGTCGGTAATGGCCACCGAGAGCATCCCCCCAAACAGGGTATAAACCATGACGGTGGTCGCCCCCACGATCATGCCCGTTTCCTTGGACATCTGGCCCTCGGAGACCACGTTGAATACTAGTCCCAGGGCCTTGATCTGGGCTGCCACCCACCCCAGATAAGAGACCACGATGCACAGGGTGACCAGAATTTCCACGCTACGTCCATACTGCAACCGGTAGAAATCGCCAATGGTCAGCAGTTTTTTTCGATACAGGGGGACCGCAAAAAACAATCCCACCAGAATCAGACACAGGGAGGACCCGAAGGGATCGGCCACAACCCCGTGTAGTCCTTCCTGCAAAAAAGTGGCCGGAATTCCTAGTACGGTTTCAGAGCCAAACCAGGTGGCAAACACCGTGGCGGTGACCACCGCCAAGGGCATACGATGACCGGCCGCGGCGTAGTCCGCCGTACTATGCACGCGCAGGGCCACCCACAGGCCAATAGCCACCGATAGTACCCAATAGGCAACGACAAACCAGAGCAGCATTTTTGCCCCCCAAGACGATTCAGCACGGTGATAAACCACTGCCAGCCAGTCAGTCAACCGTTTTCAGAGCCGCAGCCCGAAACCCTCAGCGGCGCGCAGAGGCCAGCAGGGTCTTGATATCCAGTACATCCAGCAGGGTTTTGGGCGCTGAGTGACCGGGCAACGCCCAGTGGGCGCATCCCGGT
>JAJZHV010000019.1 GCA_021804345.1 Pseudomonadota bacterium
CCGCAGAATCTCCTTTGCTTGATACTCATGGATCTTCATTCGATTGGCCTTTTAAGTAAATGGAAACAACCCGTAAACGCCCTGCTCGGGCATTTTGTTACAACACAGCCCTGCGCGGCAGGGAAGCGCCCGCCTGGACTTCAAGACAGGTCCTTTGGATAGAGCTGCCTTAGCCGCCTTTGGCGCCGCAGGAAGAGCCTGTACCCACCGGCACCGCACAACCCTGAGTAGCATCCCCAGCGCCTTCCCCGGAGTTCGGGGGCTGGTTTGAAGAGGCCACCGCCCATTGAGGGTAAAATCGGGCCACCACGGAACCGCGGGTATCGAGCGCATGGCACCCATCCAGGTGCGGCGGCTTTTTTGCGCCCAGGTCTTCTTCCGGATCGTAGCGCGTCTGAAAGGCCACGGTAGCCAGCACCCCGATAAGCTCGGTCAGATGGGCACACCCCTGGAGTCCACCCAGACGTTCTTTCACGTGGCGCGTAAACCCAGGGCCGATACGCAGGCCTTCCAATTGGGCATACCGTGGGGTGATCGTTTCGCAGCTACCCGGATAAGGGCTGTCATCGGTGCTGGCTTGCGCCTCGCGTATGACCAGATCACGATCCACTACCAGGCGCATGCTCATTTGATGGATCGGTGTCCCTGCGGGAATGACATGGCTGTAGGAGTCAAAGGAAAATCCCTTCACATCCAGTAAATGGCCTTCGATATCATACCAGCCGTCCTCCCGCTGATAGCCATCGATTTCTAGGGTACGACGGTGGCGCAACTCGCGCGCAACTTTAGGATCGGTCAAGGGCATGCAAACTCCTCTATCATATATCAGACTCAAATCCGAGCCGCCATGATACGCCTGATTCTGCCCAAAGCGCAAAACGCCAGCCCACGGCCTTGTGGTAGTATCCCACGGGATGAAACGTTCGATGCACCGTCCATGGCTTCAACTTCCCGGGCTACTGCTGCTGGGCATTGTACTGCACACCCCAGTCCTGGGACAGCCAACCCAAGCCGATCAGCAGTTGCTGCAAGCCCATCAGGCCTGGCTGTCACACGACCTGCCGCGCCTGACGCAGGCGCGTCAATGGCTGCAACAGGACCCTCTGGGAGATTACCCGCTCTACTGGTTACTGGAAACCCGTCTGGCACAGCCTGGTCTGCCGGATGAGCCTGCTTTGCAGCAGTTCTTTACACAATACCCCCAAAGCCCACTGGCGCCGGGATTGAAACTGGACTGGCTTAAGGCCCTGGGACGACATCAGGAGTGGGACGCCTTCTTGCGCACTCTGACCCCCGAGGCCTTGCAGGACCCAGAAGTGGCCTGCGATCAGCTACAGGCCCGTTGGGCGCACCAGGAAGACAGCGCGTTGCAGGAAGCACTGGCCCTCTGGCGCCGCCCGGAACGCCCTGCCGATAGCTGCACACCGCTCTTTGAGGTCTTGAATCAACGCGGACAGCTCCCTCCTGCCCTGGTCTGGCCCAGGATGCGCCGGGCTCTGGCACACGACAGCTTAGGCCAAGCCCTGTGGGTCAATCGTTTTTTGCCGCCAGCACAAGCGCTGTCGGAGAAGAGTCTGACACACGTGTTGGCCCACCCCCGCCAGTACCTGCACGCTCTCCCTTCCGGTGATCCCAGCGCCCTGCCCAAAGGCCAGCAAGAACTCGGATTATGGGCTCTGGGCCTGTGGGCCCAGAGCGACCCGGCGGCCGCAGCGGATTACTGGACCTTGCACAGCGCCGATTGGGGAGCCGAAGCGGCCTCCTGGGGTTGGCAACGCATCGTGGCCCAGGCCGCTCCCCGAGGCGAGCCACACGTCCTGGAATGGTTCGATCAAATCACCGGGCCCGTGCAAGAGGACAGCCTAACCGTTTGGTGGATCCGCGCCGCCCTGCGCCAACAACAATGGTCGAGCGTACTGCGCGCCATGGCGCATTTATCGCCCACAGAGGCCCTGAAGCCTGAATGGCGTTACTGGCGGGCCCGTGCCCTGAATGCCCAGGGACAAAGCGATGCGGCACGCGCCCTGTTACTGGCCTTGTCCCAGGAATCGCATTACTACGGTTTGTTGGCCCTGGAGGATCTGGGCGGACATTGGTCCTGGCCTGAAGCACCACCCGCGGTGAATGAATCCGAGATGCAAGCGTTGGAGCCCCGGCTGACGAGGGCTTTGCGTCTGCATCAACTGGATCTGGTTGCGGAATCACGCCTGGAATGGAGCGCGGTCAATCACGACCTCACCCCGCGCCAAAAACTTGTGGCCGCCAACCTGGCTGCCGCCTGGCAATGGTATGACCGCATGATCTACAGCGTGGAGCGCTCTGGCCCACAACAGGATTTTTCCCTGCGCTTTCCGCTGCCGTTTCAGTCCAGGGTGCATGCTCTGGCCCAACAAAATCATCTGGAGGAAGCCTGGATTTATGGTCTGATGCGCCAGGAAAGTCATTTTTATGCTGCGGCACGCTCCCACAGCGGCGCCATGGGGTTGATGCAATTGATGCCTGATACAGCGCGCTGGCTGGCCCACAAGATTCCAATCCCAGCGTTCAGCATCCTGCAAGCCAACGACGTGGATACCAATCTGCAACTGGGGACTTTCTATCTGAGCCTGTTGCAACGTCAATTGGGCAATCCGGTATTGGCCACCGCAGGCTATAATGCAGGGCCGCATCGCGCTCAGGATTGGTATGCAACCGGCCCCAAGGACCCTACCCTGTTTGTGGCAACCATTCCCATTCACGAAACCCGAGGATATGTGGAAAACGTCCTGTTCAACAGCACTCTCTACAGCCAGCGCCTAGGAAGTGCGCCCCAGTCCTTGCATCAATGGTTAAGCACCCTGCAATCCAGTCCATGAAAATCTATCGAGTGGGCGGAGCAGTGCGCGATCGACTGCTGGGCCTGCCCATTCAGGACCAGGACTGGGTGGTGGTGGGCGCAACCCCCGCCCAAATGCTGGCCTTGGGATTCAAACCCGTGGGGCGTGATTTTCCGGTATTCCTGCACCCCCAAACCCATGAAGAATATGCCCTGGCCCGCACCGAACGCAAACACGCGCCGGGCTACAGGGGATTTGAGGTGCATGCCAGCCCCGAGGTCACCCTGGAACAGGATCTGGCGCGGAGGGACCTCACCATCAATGCCATGGCCGAGGATGAATCAGGTCAAGTCATCGACCCCTTCGGAGGGCAGCAGGATTTGCAACAGCGCTTGCTGCGCCATGTCAGTTCCGCCTTTACGGAAGACCCGGTACGGATTTTACGCGTTGCCCGTTTTGCCGCCCGCTTCAAGCATCCGTTTCAGTTCAGGGTAGCCCCGGAAACAGTCCAACTCATGCAACAGATGGTGCAACAAGGTGAAGTGGACGCATTGGTACCCGAACGGGTTTGGCAGGAAGTGGCGCGGGGTCTGTGGGAAGCGCAGCCCGGAGAACTGTTTTTGGTACTGGATCAATGTGGCGCCCTGGAACGCCTGTTTCCAGAACTGGCCCCCTGGTGGCTGCTCAATGCCCCGGCCGCCTTGGCCAGCCTAGCCACCGCCGCTGCCCGGGGCTTGCCCCTGGACGTGCGCCTGTCCAGTTGGCTATGCGCCCTGTTGCAGGGCGCACCCCAAGCAGGACGCCCGCTCATCGAAAGCCTGAGCAAACGCCTGCGCTTTCCCAACGAAATCGCCGACTTGGCACGCCTGACCTGCGAACAGTGCGATGAGGTTACTTTCAGCCTGCAGGCCGATGCACAGGCCATCATGGGCCTGCTGGAGCGACTAGACGCCATCCGTCGGCCGGCACGTTTTGAGAATCTGCTGTCAGCCCACGCCTGCTATCTGTCCCAGGACATTCACAGTCCCTATTTCGACCAAGACCAGTCCATTCACGCCCGTTTGCGCCTGGCGCTACAAGCCGTTCTGGAAGTGCCTGCCGCAGAAGTGGCACACAGCACCCCTGACCCCAAACTCATCCCCGAGCGTATTCGCGAGGCCCGCGTCAGGGCGATTTGCCAGCAACTGTCTTCCCAGGACCCCTAAACTCGACGCCCAACGTCCTCAGGTGGCTTTACTCCTGCAACCCAAGGAGCTGGAGCGCTGGCCCTGCCGCTGGACCGCGTCCTAACACCAGCACCTTGAATAACTCTCCCATTTCCGCAGGGCTTAATAACTGTTGAACAGCTGCCACAGCAGGAAGGTAGTGATGAACCGCCTCTGGGTCTTTCGCGGCCAGCAGCGCTGTGATGCCGTTTTGGATCAGCCAGGCTGCCTGGGTTTGATAATCCAGAACCGCCAGTCCATGGGCGCTAGCCACTCGGGCCAGCGCCGTAAAGTCCACGTGCGCCGTAATATCCTGCAACCCCGGATAGCAAAAAGGATCGGTATGGGCGTGATGCCGGTAGTGACACATCAATGTTCCGGTGTTACGTTGCGGATGATAAAACTCGCGCGCCGGAAAACCGTAATCGATGAATAGGGCCTGACCCTTCAGCAAGGAGCGGGCCAGGGTCGCCATCACCTCCTGGGCCGCCAAATTGACTTCGGTGTCATAGGTTCCGCACCAGTCCCGCACCTGGGGCAACGCCTGAGTCAGGCGGGCATGATGCAAGGGGCGCGCCGCTTGGACCCACTGCTTCGTATGCGGGTGATGCGCTACACCCAACTCCTCCCAGCGCCCCTGGTCCCAGCGCAAACGATGCACCGGCATAGCATCCAGGACCTCGTTAGCCAACACCACACCGATGATCTGTTCGGGCCAATGCTCGCACCACTGCACACGTTGCAGGACATGGGGCGGCAGTTGGGCCAGTGTGGCTTGCTGGCGCGCACGCAAATCAGGGCTGAGTTCCAGAATCAGGTACTGTTGTGGCAATGCATCTTGGCGCTGCAGCGCCAGCAACAGATCGAGGGCAAGACGCCCGGTACCCGCCCCCAACTCCAGCAGGACCGGAGCATCCGGGCTGACCACCGATGGATTTTGGCCCAAGGGCGAGGCAGCACCTGCCCTGGCCTCCTGGAATAACTCGCGGAGCACCGACCCCACATGGTTTGCAAGCGTCTGGGCAAATAGCGGGGTCAGCTCGGGTGCGGTAACAAAATCCCCTTCACGACCCAACTTGACCGCTCCCGCACTGTAATAACCCAGCCCCGGCGCATACAGCGCTAACTGCATGAACTGGGCAAAGTTGATCCAGCCCCCAGCCTGCTCGATGGTCTGGTCGATGAGCTGACGCAGTGCGGCACTATGCGCCAATGCCACGGAGTCAGGCTGCAAGGACTGGGGTAAAATAGACTGCATGCAATCGCTCACTATCCGGCCGCCAAGAGACTTCAAAAGCGGTACTCTACCAAAACCGACCCCCGCTGTGCGGGCAATCGCCTCTCCAGAGGCCATGGTTTCCCTGTAACACCATTCCCCAGGACACCCCCATGTCGCACGATTTTCTCAGCCGTTCGAACACTGCGCTACGCCTGGAGCAACGCCTGCAAGGAGCTGTGGGCCGGGCGCTGGCCGATTTCGCCATGCTTCAGGCGCACGACAGGGTCATGGTCTGCCTGAGTGGTGGTAAGGACTCACATGCCCTGTTGACCCTCCTGCTGGCCTTGCAACGCCGCGCCCCAATCCCATTCCGGCTCATTGCCGTCAATCTGGACCAAAAGCAGCCGGGCTTTCCAGCCCATGTACTGCCGCAGTACCTGGAGACGCTGGAGGTCGATTACCGGATCATCGAGGCGGATACGTATGCCATCGTGCAAGAAAAAATCGCGCCTGGTAAAACCACCTGCTCCCTGTGTTCGCGTCTGCGCCGTGGCGTTTTATACCGCACCGCCAAGGCTCTGGGGGCCAACAAGATCGCCCTGGGTCATCACCGCGACGACATGGTGGAAACATTTTTTCTCAACCTGTTCCATGGTGGCCGTCTAAAGGGCATGCCCCCCAAATTGATCACCGATGACGGACACCATGTGGTGATCCGGCCCCTGGCCTACTGCCGTGAAAGCGACTTGAGCCGCTATGCCCAGCAGAAGGCTTTCCCCATCATTCCCTGCGATCTCTGTGGCTCACAGGATAACCTTCAGCGCCAGGCCATCAAACAGTGGCTGCAAGCGGAAGAAAAGGCGCACCCAGGACGCATGGACAACATTTTTTCTGGCCTACAGGCGGTCACTCCCTCCCATCTGGCCGATACTGCCCTGTTTGATTTCGCCGCTCTGCATCCCACACAACGCCCCGAACCCGAGGGCGACCGGCTGTTTGATCCTGCTCCTGATCACGCAGTGGCTCTTCGCTTGACCCATCACAGCGGGCGCCGCATCTATTTCCAGAAGAGGTCATAGCGCAAAAGTCAAAACTTTCATAGAATAGACTATTGCCTATCAGGAACAGCACCATGAACTCGCCCATTCAGCATTTGCCCGCCAAGAAGATCAATTCCTTCTACCCCCCCCAACGGACTCTGATGGGTCCTGGTCCCTCCGAAATTGCACCACGCGTGCTGGCAGCCATGTCGCTACCGTGCATCGGCTATCTGGACCCCATCTTCGTGGACATGATGGACGAGCTCAAAACCCTGCTCCGTTACGCTTACCAAACCGACAACCCTCTGACTTTTCCGGCATCCGGGCCCGGTTCTGTGGGCATGGAAATGTGCTTTGTCAATATGGTGGATCCTGGTGACAAGGTCATCGTCTGCCGCAATGGGGTGTTTGGGGGGCGCATGATCGAAAACGTGACGCGCTGTGGCGGTGTTCCCATCGTCGTCGAAGACACCTGGGGCGAACCAGTCGACCCCAACAAGCTGGAAGAAACACTCAAACAGCACCCCGACACCAAGGTGGTTGCTTTTGTACTGGCAGAAACCTCCACGGGTTGCATGTCGGACGCCAAGACGCTGGTAGAGATTGCACACCGGTATGGTGCGCTGACCATCGTCGACGCGGTCACCCAACTGGGTGGAACCCCTCTATTCGTGGATGAATGGAACATCGACGCCATCTACTCCGGCAGTCAGAAATGCCTGTCCTGCACCCCGGGACTATCCCCCGTCTCCTTCAGCGAACGGGTGGTGGAACAAGTACGTGCACGGAAACACCGCTGTCAGAGCTGGTTTATGGATCTTGATCTGGTATTGGGGTACTGGGGAACCACCAACCGTACCTACCATCACACAGCGCCCATTAACGGCCTGTTTGCGCTGCACGAATCCCTGCTGTTGCTGCGCGAGGAAGGCCTGGAAAATGCTTGGTCCCGCCATACGCGTCACTACTTGGCGCTCAAGGCTGGCCTGGAAGCCATGGGACTACAATATCTGGTCCAGGAACCCTACCGCCTGCCACAACTGAACACAGTGCGGGTTCCTGAAGGCATTGATGAGGCCAAGGTCCGCAAGGCCTTGCTGCAGGAATTCAACGTGGAAATTGGAGCGGGTCTGGGGCCTTTGGCAGGTAAAATCTGGCGTTTTGGCTTGATGGGGTACTCTGCCAAAACAGAAAACGTGATGCTCTGTCTTTCGGCCCTCGGTTCCATTTTGATGGACATGGGGTACCCGGTCAAGGTGGGTATCGCCGAAGCCGCAGCCCATCAGTCCTATTCCGAGCAACATGCCCTGGCCGCTGCCAAAAAAATCAAGGCCGCCTGAGCGACCCTGAACCCGGGCGATGCTCCGCTTGGACCATCGCCCGGTTTTTTCTCTGCCCGGCCTTAGGCTGAGAGCTGCAAACGCTCCCAGATAATGCTGGAGAGCGTTGCCGTATTCATGGTGTAAAAGTGAAGTCCGGGAGCGCCAGCCTGGAGCAACTGGTCGCACAACTGGGTGACCACATCCAGCCCGAAGGCCTTGATCGAAGCCAGATCATCTCCATAGCCCTGCATTTTCATGCGAATCCAGCGGGGAATCTCGGCACCACAGGCCTCCGAAAAACGGCTCAACTGGGAAAAATTAGCGATGGGCATGATTCCCGGGACAATCGGAATATCAATCCCTGCCGCATCACAATCCTCCACAAACTGATAGTACGCATCCGCATTGTAAAAATACTGGGTGATGGCCGAATCTGCCCCGGCAGCCACTTTTTGCTTGAAATGGAGCAAGTTTTCCTGAGCGCTTCGAGCCTGGGGATGGGTTTCCGGGTAAGCCGCCACCTCAATGAAAAAATGCTGTCCGGTTTGCTCCCGAATGAAACTGACCAGATCACTGGCGTAGCGAAATTCACCCGCGCCCAAGGTGCCCGAAGGCAGGTCGCCGCGCAGCGCCACCAAATGCCGAATACCGTGACTGCGGTACTGCGCCAGAACTTCGATCAGGCTGTCTCGCGTGGCTCCGATGCAAGACAGATGGGGTGCTGCAGGAATTCCAGCCTGCTGGATG
Organism: Pseudomonadota bacterium; assembly: GCA_021804345.1. Lineage (GTDB taxonomy): Bacteria > Pseudomonadota > Gammaproteobacteria > Burkholderiales > Ferrovaceae > JAJZHV01. The sequence goes on from JAJZHV010000019.1 coordinate 8,350, forward strand.
TCCAGCACAGCCTGCAGCGTATTGTCCCGAGTTGTGCCACCGGCCCCGTAGGTGACTGAAAAAAAGGCCGGGTGCAAGGGCGCCAGTTGACGCCGGGTTTCCTTCAGGCGTTCTGCCCCTTCCGGTGTTTTGGGGGGGAAGAACTCGAAGCTGAACACCCGGGAGTGCCGCTGTTGACTTGGCAACATGAAGCCCCCTGGTCAGTAACGATAATGTTCGGGCTTGTACGGCCCATTTTGATCCAGGCTAAGGTACTGAGCCTGCTTGGGGGTCAGGGTAGTGAGATGAACCCCGATTTTACCCAGATGCAAGCGGGCCACCTTTTCGTCCAGCGCCTTAGGAAGAATGTACAGCCCCACCGGATAGTGACCCTGCTGTGTCCACAATTCGATCTGCGCCATCACCTGGTTGGTGAAAGAAGCCGACATGACAAAGCTCGGATGACCCGTGGCGCATCCTAAATTGACCAAGCGCCCTTCTGCCAGCAAAATGATGCGCTTGCCATCGGGAAACACCACTTGATCCACTTGTGGCTTGATATTGTTCCAGCGATACTGGCGCAGGGAAGCCACGTCGATTTCCGAGTCGAAGTGCCCGATGTTGCACACGATGGCATCGTTTTTCATGGCACGCAGGTGGTCGTGGGTAATGACATCCACATTCCCCGTGGCCGTGACAAAAATATCTCCCACCGCGGCCACTTCGTCCATATTCACCACGCGGTATCCTTCCATGGCAGCCTGAAGAGCGCAAATGGGGTCGATTTCGGTAATCCATACCGTTGCCCCCAAACCACGGAACGCCTGGGCGCATCCTTTACCCACATCCCCATAGCCGGCGATCACGGCAATCTTGCCGGCGACCATCACATCAGTCGCGCGCTTGATGCCATCCATCAAGGACTCGCGGCAACCATAGAGATTATCAAACTTCGACTTGGTGACCGAATCATTGACATTGAAAGCGGGACATTTGAGCTCGCCCCGTTTCATCATTTCATTGAGTCGATGCACTCCAGTCGTCGTTTCTTCAGAAATGCCGCGCACGTGATCCAGTAGATGCGGGTATTTTTCGTGCAGGATCAGGGTCAGATCACCCCCATCGTCCAGAATCATGTTGGGTAGCCAGCCACCAGGCCCAAAAATGGTTCGTTCGACACACCACCAGAATTCTTCCTCGGTTTCCCCCTTCCAGGCAAACACCGGAATTCCGGCGGCCGCAATCGCCGCCGCCGCTTGGTCCTGGGTGGAAAAAATATTACAGGAGCTCCAGCGCACTTCGGCGCCCAAAGCAACCAGCGTCTCGATCAATACGGCCGTCTGGATGGTCATGTGCAAACATCCTGCGATGCGTGCCCCCTGCAGCGGGAGCTGTCCGGCATACTCTTCCCGCAGGGCCATCAACCCGGGCATTTCGTTTTGTGCCATGTCGATTTCGGTTCGGCCCCAGTGGGCCAAGCCCATATCAGCCACTTTATAATCCAGATCCTGTTGTAGTACAGCGCTCATGTTCATGGCTCCTTAAATAGCGGCACGTAGGGCTTCCGCCCGATCCCTGGCTTCCCAGGTAAATTCTGGTTCTTCGCGGCCAAAATGGCCATAGGTGGCGGTTTTTTCATAAATAGGGCGTAACAGATCCAAGGATTGGATGATTCCCTTGGGGCGCAAATCGAAATGCTGCTGCACCAGTTCGGCCAGTTTTTCGTCCGCCACTTGGCCGGTACCAAAGGTATTGACCATCAGGCTCACCGGACGGGCCACACCAATGGCATAAGCCACCTGAACTTCACAGCGCCGTGCCAAACCCGCGGCCACGATATTCTTGGCCACGTGTCGCATGGCATAGGCCGCCGAGCGATCCACCTTGGAGGGGTCTTTTCCAGAAAAAGCCCCGCCGCCATGCCGTGCGGCTCCACCATAGGTATCTACGATGATTTTACGCCCCGTCAGGCCACAATCGCCCATGGGCCCCCCAATCACAAAGCGACCCGTGGGGTTAATGAGAAAACGGGTCTCCTTGGTCAACAGGTGCGCTGGCAAAACGGGTTTGATGATTTCCTCGATGACCGCTTCGGACAACTGCAAATGCGACACCTCTGGATGATGCTGCGTGGAGATCACCACGGTTTCGATGGAGTGGGCCAAGCCATCCACATAGCGCACGCTGACCTGTGATTTGGCATCCGGGCGCAAAAAAGGCAATCGTCCATCTTTGCGCAATTCTGCCTGACGTTGCATCAAACGATGCGATAAGTGAATGGGCAGCGGCATGAGGGTATCGGTTTCGTCGCAGGCGTAGCCGAACATCAAGCCTTGGTCACCCGCCCCTTGATCAAGGT
>JAJZHV010000020.1 GCA_021804345.1 Pseudomonadota bacterium
AATGACCGTGTCTTCGGTTTCTCCCGAACGATGGGAAATGACACTGGTGTAACCGGCCCGCTTGGCCATCTCGATGGCGGCGAAGGTTTCGCTGAGCGAGCCGATCTGATTGATTTTGATCAATACCGAATTGGCGATACCCTGGCGGATACCCTCTTGCAGGATGCGCGTGTTGGTCACGAAGATATCATCGCCCACCAACTGGGTGGTTTTTCCCAGGCGCTCCGTCAGGATTTTCCAACCCGGCCAGTCGCCTTCCGCCATGCCATCCTCGATGGTCACCAGCGGATATTTCGACACCCAGGCCGCCAGGTAGTCCGTAAACTGTTGCGCATCAAGCGCGCGTCCTTCCGCCTTCAGGTGATAGCGTCCGTCCTTAAAAAACTCGGAACTGGCGCAGTCCAGACCAATGGCGATCTGCTCGCCGGGGCGGTACCCGGCCTGTTCGATGGCTTCCATGATCAAACCCAGTCCGGCTTCGTTGTTGGGCAAACGCGGGGCAAAGCCGCCCTCATCGCCCACGGTGGTGGGTAACCCCTTGGCATCGATCAGGCGCTTAAGGGCGTGAAATACTTCGGCCCCGTAGCGCAAGGCCTCGCGAAAACTAGGGGCCCCCAGGGGTAGAATCATGAATTCCTGCATGTCCAGGCCATTGTTGGCGTGGGCCCCACCATTAATGACGTTCATCATGGGAACAGGCATCTGTACCGCACTGGCGCCGCCCAAATAACGGTACAGGGGCAAGCCGGACTCCTCGGCCGCGGCCTTGGCACAGGCCAGAGACACCGCCAGAATGGCGTTGGCGCCCAGGCGCGACTTGTTTTCGGTACCATCCAGTTCGATCAGGGTGCGGTCGATCAGGGCCTGTTCCGCCACATCCAACCCCACCAGGGCTTCATAAATTTCCGTATTGACGTGCGCCACGGCCTTGAGAACTCCTTTTCCCAGGTAACGGGAGGGATCTCCGTCCCGCAACTCCATGGCTTCCCGGGTTCCCGTAGAGGCTCCCGAGGGGACCGCAGCCCGACCCAGAGTCCCCTCTTCGGTGATGACTTCGGCTTCGACCGTGGGATTACCGCGCGAATCCAGAATTTCTCTGGCCAGAATATCAACAATTGCAGTCATGAATTTTCCTGTAATGAGCCCTGTAAAACAGGGCGGAATGGGTTAGAGCGTAGAAGATGTCCTGAAGCACATCCCACCAGGCATCCCCACGAGAGGGCAGTGTAAAAGGGATTCGTGGCATACACATGACAGGGCCAGCGCAGCGAGGTGCCCGCAGAGGGCCTCATGCCAACTCCTCCAGGCCGCGGTCTTTGACCAGCCGATCCAGTGCCACCAGGGTTTCCAGCAGAGACTTCATGCGCGCCAGAGGCCAGGCGTTCGGGCCGTCGGACAAGGCCTGCTCGGGACGCGGGTGGGTTTCCATGAATAGCCCTGCCACGCCGCTGGCCACCGCAGCGCGCGCCAACACCGGGACGAATTCGCGCTGTCCGCCACTGGCCTGGCCCAACCCGCCGGGTAATTGCACCGAATGCGTGGCATCAAACACCACGGGGCACTGGGTTTGGCGCAAAATCGCCAGGGACCGCATATCCGACACCAGATTGTTGTAGCCAAAGGAAACGCCCCGTTCACACACCAGGATATTATCGTTACCGCTGGCCGCCCGAGCCTTGTCCACCACATGTTTCATGTCACCGGGCGCCAGAAACTGGCCTTTTTTGATATTGACCGGTTTACCGGCACTGGCCACAGCCTGGATGAAATCCGTTTGACGGCATAAAAAAGCCGGCGTTTGCAGGACGTCCACCACGGCTGCCACGGCCGCAACGTCCTCCCGTTCGTGCACATCCGTCAACACCGGCACACCAAGCTCCTGGCGCACCGCAGCCAAGATTTCCAGCCCCTTGTCGCGCCCCATGCCGCGAAAGGATTGCCCGGAGCTGCGGTTGGCCTTGTCGTACGAGGCCTTGAAAATAAATGGAACACCTAGGGATTGGCACATATCCCGAAGGCTTCCGGCCACTTCGAAGGCGAGTTCGCGCGACTCGATGACGCACGGCCCGGCGATCAAAAATAGCGGATGGCCCAGACCGGCCTGAAAGTGCGCCAACTTCACAGTACGGACTCCTGGCGGAGCGAGGGCTCCGGATGATGACGCAAGGCTGCCCCAATGAAAGCGGAAAACAGGGGATGGCCCGTGCGGGGAGACGAAGTAAATTCGGGGTGAAACTGACAGGCCACAAACCAGGGATGATCAGGCAGTTCTACCATTTCGCACAGGGACTCCTGAGCCGAGTACCCCGACACGCGCAACCCTTTTGCCTGCAACTGCGGGAGCCATTCGTTATTGACTTCATACCGATGCCGATGGCGTTCGACGATACAATCCTTGCCATAAATCTGATGAGCCAGGGTGCCCGCTTCCAGTTGGCAGGGCTGCCCTCCCAAGCGCATGGTTCCGCCCAGGTCAGAGGACTCGGAGCGCTGCACCAGTTGTCCCTCCAGAGTACGAAATTCAGTAATCAGGGCAATGACTGGAAAGGGCGTAGCAGGATCAAATTCAGTGCTATGCGCCGCCGGCATCTGGGCACAATGGCGTGCAAACTCCACCACCGCCAGTTGCATGCCTAGGCAAATACCCAGATAGGGAACCCCTTGTTCGCGGGCGTAGCGCACGGCCAGAATCTTGCCCTCCACACCGCGTTTGCCAAAGCCTCCGGGCACCAGGACGGCATTCATCCCCTGCAGACAGGTCGTTCCTTCCGCTTCAATGCGTTCCGAATCCACGTAATGGATATGAATGCGGGCCCGTTGATGGATTCCCGCATGGATCAGCGCCTCGGAAAGGGACTTGTAAGATTCGGTGAGATCCACGTATTTTCCCACCAGTGCCACCTGAACGCTGTATAAGGGATTTTCCAGGGCATAGACTAGGGCATTCCAGGAGGACAGATCGGCAGCCCGAGCCAGGATACCCAGCTCGTGGCACACAATTTCGTCCAGCATCTGTCGATGCTGGCCACCCGGAATTTTGTAGATACTGTCCACGTCTGGGGCGGATATCACGGCTTCTACGGGCACATTGGTGAACAGGGCAATTTTGCGCCGTTCGTCCTCGGGCAAATCGCGGTCAGCGCGACACATGAGCACATCGGGTTGAATGCCGATTTCGCGCAGTTCCTTCACCGAATGCTGGGTCGGTTTGGTTTTGATTTCACCAGCCGCGGGCAGATAGGGCAGCAGCGTCAGATGGATGAAGCACGTGTGGTCACGCGGCAGCTCGATGGACATCTGACGAATGGCTTCGAGAAAAGGGAGTGACTCGATATCGCCTACTGTGCCGCCAATTTCCACGATGGCCACCTGGGCGTTGGACGCCCCCAGCCGAATGCACTGTTTGATTTCATCGGTGATGTGGGGGATGACCTGGACGGTTCCCCCCAGGTAATCGCCCCGGCGTTCCTTTTTAATGACGCTTTCGTAAATCTGGCCAGTGGTAAAATTGTTGCGCCGGGTCATGCGGGTACTGACAAAGCGCTCGTAATGCCCCAAATCCAGATCGGTTTCGGCGCCATCGTCCGTCACGAATACCTCGCCGTGTTGAAACGGACTCATGGTACCGGGATCCACGTTGATATAGGGATCCAGCTTGAGCAGGGTGACCTTGATCCCGCGGGACTCCAGGATTGCCCCCAAGGATGCGGCAGCAATGCCCTTCCCCAGGGACGAGACCACACCGCCAGTCACAAATACATACTTGGTCATGGGCTTACACGCGAATGGGACAGCGGATTATAGCCTGTGCGGGCAATATTCACAAACCTGTTGCCCCCTTACCCCGGGCCAAATCAAGGTAAAATCAGCTGCACTCGTTTCCTGCCCTGTTCACCTGTGGAGCCCTCATGCGTTACGCCACCTTGCGCCAACTCAAGGTTTTCGAAACCGTGGCACGTCGCCTGTCCTTCTCCCGTGCGGCAGAGGAACTGCACCTGTCGCAACCCGCCGTTTCCACCCAGGTCAAACAACTGGAAGGACATGCCGGGCTGGCGCTGTTCGAACATCTGGGAAAACGAGTCCATCTCACCCAAGCGGGGCGCGAAATGCTGCGCCACAGTCGCGCCATCATCAACCAGTTCCGGGAAGCCGAGGAGTCCATGGCCCTGCTCAAGGGCGTCAGTGGCGGCACCTTGCATGTGTCGGTCATCAGTGCCGGAGATTATTTTTTTCCGCATCTGCTGGCGGCCTTTTTGCAACAGTATCCGGAAATCAACATCAATCTGGATGTCACCAATCGTCAGGGCATCCAGCAGAAACTTGCCGACAACCGGACCGATCTGGCCGTCATGACGCGTCCGCCCCAGGCGCTTGATATTGTCGCCGAGCCCTTCGCCCCCCACCCCTATGTGATGGTGGCCCATCCTGATCATGTGCTGGCCCGGCAACGGCAAATCCCCCTGCAAACGCTGCGCCATTATCCGTTTATTGCGCGGGAACAGGACTCGGACACCTGGAATGTCATGCAGGCGGTCTTTGGCTCAGACCTACATCAGCTGTCCATCCGCATGCATGTGCGCAGCTCGGAGACCATCAAACAATCCGTCAGTGCCGGCCTGGGGATTGCGTTTCTTTCCGCCAACAACATCAATCTGGAGTTAAAGGTGGGAAGTTTGCGCGTTCTGGAGGTGGAACATTTTCCCGTCATGATGAACTGGTACGCCGTGCACCACCGGGACAAAATTCTGCCTCCCGTGGCCCAGGCGTTTTTAGCCTTCCTCAAAACCCAGGGGGCCGCTTTGATCGCGGCCATTTCCACGTACCAGCCCACTCCAGCAGAAAGCACCGGGGTTGGAACGGGCACACCCCATGCACCCTGACCGCCTGATTCGCGCCAACCACCTTCTGCCACCCTTGCCTGCCCTTTTTTGCGGGGTGGACGAGGCCGGGCGCGGGCCCTTAGCCGGACCGGTGGTGGCCGCAGCAGTCATTCTGGACCCGCAGCGACCGCCAGAGGGGTTGCGGGACTCTAAAAAGCTCAGCGCCCCGCAACGGGAGCACATCGCCCTGCGGATTCGGGCACAAGCTTTGGCCTGGAGCATCGGCCAAGCCGAAGCAGAAGAAATCGATCAACTCAACATTTTACAGGCCACATTACTGGCCATGAAACGCGCCTTGCAGGGCCTGTCGCACCCTTTGGTGCCGCTGTGTGTGGATGGGCTGTATTGCCCAGCTTGGCCCACTGAGCGCATGGCTATCGTGCAGGGAGACGCCCGGGTGCCCGCCATTTCTGCCGCTTCCATTCTGGCCAAAACCGAACGCGACCGCCAGTTGCAACTCTTGGCACAAACCTATCCCCAGTATCAGTTTGAGCGGCACAAGGGCTACCCCACCGCCCTGCATTTATCCCTGCTGCAACAGCATGGACCCTGTGCGGCCCATCGGCGCAGCTTTGGCCCGGTGGCCGCATGCCTGCACTCACCTGGGCCTTGACCCGATTTTTCCATGCCGTCCACCCCCATACAATCCCCCGACAATCCCTGGGCCCGCCAATTGCGCCAGCTCTCTGCATCCGCGCATCAGCGCCGACGGCAGGGCAAAACGGTGCTGGATGGAATCCATCTGGTCCAGGCTTATTGCGCCACCGGGGCCCAGCCTGTGCAACTGATCGTGAGCGAGTCCGGCCAGCGTCACCCAGAACTTCAAACCTGGCTGCAGCACCCCGCCACTCCACCGTCCATCTGCCTGAGCGACCGGCTCTTTGCAGCCTGTTCTGCGGTGCAAAGCCCCGTGGGAATCGCCGCTCTCATCACCTACCCTACACCAGAGCCTCCCACCCGCCTGCAGGAACCCTGCCTAATGCTGGAGGGTCTGCAAGACCCGGGAAATCTGGGCACCTTGCTGCGTTCGGCAGCGGCCAGCGGCATGCAGCGCGTTTTCCTTTCCCCTTCCTGCGCCAGTGCCTGGTCGCCACGGGTTTGCCGCGCCGCCATGGGGGCCCATTTTCATCTGGCCATCCATGAGGACATGAACCTGTGTGACCTGGCCCGACGGCAGGAGGGTCCAGTCCTGGCGGCGGCCCTGACCCAGGCACAGCCCTACTACAGCCAAGATCTGAGCGGAACGCTGGCCCTGGTAATTGGCAACGAGGGCAGCGGCTTGTCGGAAGCCTTGCTGCAACAGGTCACAGGGCGAGTGTACATCCCCATGCAGGGCTCTACCGAATCGCTCAATGCCGCTGTGGCCGGATCGATCCTGCTGTTTGAACGGCAACGGCAACTGGCCCTTAGAGGAGCGACTGCACTCAGTACAGGTGGCGCACCAAGCCGCACTGATGCAGGATCGTAGTGGCAATCTCTTCGATGGAGGTATTGGTGGAATCCAGGAAGGGAATGCCCTGAGTGCGCATGACTGCCTCGGCCGCCTGAATTTCATGGCGACAATTGGACAGGGAGGCATACCGACTATCCGGACGGCGCTCGGACCGAATCTGATGCAAGCGCTCCGGCCGAATCGACAGGCCCCACAGTTTTTTGCGCCAGGGGACCAGTGCTGCCGGCAGGCGTTGTTGCTCCAGGTCCTCTGGAATCAAGGGATAGTTGGCTGCCCGAATGCCAAATTGCATGGCCAGATAAATGCTGGTGGGCGTTTTACCCGAGCGGGACACGCCCACCAGAATGATTTCCGCTTCATCCAGTCCCTTATGTGTCACTCCATCATCATGGGAAAGGGTGAAATTGATGGCGCTGATGCGCTGGTTATAATCCTTGTTGTCCCCCGTACTGTGGGATTTGCCCACGGCGTGGGAGGAGGCCGTAGCCAATTCCGCCTCCAGCGGAGCAATGAAAATCTCGAAAAAATCCAGCACCAATGCCTCGGCACCCCGAATGTGCTGACGGATCCCCTCGTCGATCAGTGTGCTGAACACAATGGGACGCACACCATCCTCGCGCGCTGCCTGGGCAATGGCATCGATCACCTGCTGGGCTTTTTCCGGGGTGTCCACAAAGGGAACCGTGCGGCGCTCAAATGACAACCCATCAAATTGGGTCATCAAACTCTGGCCCAACATTTCAGCCGTAATCCCGGTACGATCCGAGACATAAAATACCGTTCGTTTCATGGCTGCTCCCTGGCGCATGATGGGGCGTGTTGCGCAGTGCAGCACGCACGTGGCGATTTTCCTGAACGTGGCATGGCACCGGACAGGAGAGTGCAAGATTAGGCTGATAAGTCCTGATGTCTTATATATAATACAATACTTAACCTTAACCGACGATGAGGACTTCATGACAACACCATACGTGCGCTGGTTTCAGGAGCTTCGCATGACCGACGTAGCCACTGTGGGCGGTAAAAACGCCTCTCTGGGGGAGATGATCAGTCAACTGGACCGCGCCGGGGTCCGGGTACCCGGCGGTTTTGCCACCACAGCCCAGGCCTATCGGGATTTTCTGGCGCAAGAGGGGCTGGACCGGCGCATTGAAGCGCTCCTGTCCACGCTGGATGTGGACCAGGTCGTTGCTCTGGCGCAAGCCGGGGCGCAAATCCGGCAGTGGATTCTCGAAGCCCCCCTGCCGCAGCGTTTGCAGCAGGAACTGGAACAGGCCTATGCGCAACTGCAAGGAGACAGTTCCTTGCCTCCTTCGGTGGCCGTGCGTTCCTCCGCCACGGCAGAAGATCTGCCCGATGCTTCCTTTGCCGGACAGCAGGAAACCTTCCTCAACATTCAGGGCGCTGACATGGTCAGGGAGGCGGTCAAGCATGTGTTTGCCTCTCTGTACAACGACCGGGCCATTTCGTACCGGGTGCATCAGGGTTTCGTTCACGCCGAAGTCGCCTTGTCCGCCGGTATTCAACGCATGGCCCGCAGCGACGTGGGGGCCAGTGGCGTCCTCTTCACCATGGACACGGAATCCGGCTTTGATCAGGTGGTATTCATCACGGCCAGCTGGGGATTGGGCGAAAGCGTGGTGCAGGGAGCCGTTAACCCGGATGAATATTATGTCAGCAAGGTCGCCTTGGCACAGCAACGTCCAGCCGTGCTGATGCGTAATCTGGGGTCCAAGGCCACGCGCATGATCTTCACGGAAGACCGCCAGGCCGGGCGCACAGTCACCACGGTAGAGACGGCACTGACCGACCGCAATCGATTCTGTCTGGAACGGGCCGAACTGGAAGAGCTGGCCCGTTATGCTGTCATCATCGAGCGCCATTATGGCCGCCCGATGGATGTGGAATGGGCTCGCGATGGCATCGACGGCAAACTCTACATTCTTCAGGCGCGCCCAGAAACCGTTGCCTCCCGCAAACGCGCCGACACGCTGGAGCGCTACGCCCTCAAATCCCAAGGCCAGCTCCTGGCCACTGGACGCGCCATCGGACAGAAAATCGGAGCCGGACCGGTCAAGATCATCTTTGATGTCTCGCAAATGGATCAGGTCAGCCCTGGCGACGTACTGGTCACCGACATGACCGATCCCAACTGGGAACCCATCATGAAGCGGGCTTCCGCCATCGTCACCAACCGGGGCGGACGCACTTGTCATGCGGCGATCATCGCCCGAGAACTGGGCATTCCGGCCGTGGTGGGATGCGAAGACGCCACCACGCTTCTGGCCCACGAGGCGGCCGTGACCGTGTCCTGTGCCGAAGGTGAAACCGGAAAAATTTATCAGGGGCGGATAGATTTTGAGGTCTCTTCCATGACCCTCGAGTCCATGCCGCCAATTCCGGTCAAGCTCACCATGAACGTGGGCAATCCCCAGTTGGCTTTCTCTTTTCAACGCCTGCCCAACGAAGGGGTTGGGTTGGCGCGTCTGGAGTTCATCATCAGTGCCATGATCGGGATCCACCCCAGGGCTTGCCTGGATTATCCCAACCTCCCCGCCGAACTCAAGGCGCAGGTGGAAGAAAAAACCCGTGGCTATGCCGACCCAGCCACTTTTTATCGGGAAAAGCTGGCCGAGGGAATTTCCACCCTGGCCGCGGCTTTCTGGCCCAAAAAAGTCATCGTTCGACTCTCCGATTTCAAGTCCAATGAATATACCAACCTGATTGGTGGCAAACGGTACGAACCCGAAGAAGAAAACCCCATGTTGGGCTTTCGCGGGGCCTCCCGCTATATTGCCCCCTCCTTCCGCGCCTGTTTCGAACTGGAATGTCAGGCCCTGAAACGGGTCCGCAACGAAATGGGATTCACCAATGTGGAAATCATGGTTCCCTTTGTCAGAACGCTGGGCGAAGCCGACCGCACCATTGCCTTGTTAAAGGAACTGGGGCTTGAGCGCGGAGAAAACAGCCTACGCATCGTCATGATGTGTGAAATTCCCTCCAACGCCATTTTGGCAGACCAGTTTCTGGAGCGCTTTGACGGCTTTTCCATCGGTTCGAATGACCTGACCCAGATGACCCTGGCCGTGGACCGAGATTCCGGTCTGGTGGCGCAATCCTTCGATGAGCGCGACCCGGCTGTGAAAGCGATGTTGAGCCTGGCCATTGGCGCCTGCCGGCGTGCCGGTAAATATGTGGGAATTTGCGGCCAGGGCCCCTCTGACCATCCGGATCTGGCCTTGTGGCTTATGGCCGAAGGCATCGAGTCCCTGTCGCTCAATCCTGATTCCATCATTGGAACTTGGTTGGCACTGGCCAAGGGATAAGCGCCCACACAGGAGAGCGTGGCAGGTTTGCTGCGCTACCGGAGCGTGCAGACCTGTTCCACCGCCTGCAACACTCCACCGCGGGTATCAGCCCGCAAGCGCGCATGCAATGTGGCAAAGGCGGAAAGCATGGCCTGGCGCGCTGCGAGGTTTTGTAACAGATGCGCCAGGGCTTCTGCCAAGGCAGAGGCGGTGGCCTGCTCCTGCAACAACTCGGGCACCACCGCACGATCCAGAATGATATTGGGCAGCCCCACAAAACGGGAAACCGCCCGCCGGCGTACCATCCAAGCTGTCAAGCGGGAGAGGCGATAGGTAATGACCAGGGGGCATTTCCACAGAGCCGCCTCCAGAGTCGCCGTTCCCGAGGCCACCAGCGCCACATCTGCCGCCTGAAAAGCGGCGTGGGCCTGCCCCGGTAAAAAACGGAATTCCAGCGCCGCACCGGAGGACAATGCGGGCAGGGTCAGCCTGCTATTTGGGCCCAACCGGCCTTTGGCTAGACGGCAGAAATGCTGGATAGCCTCGGCCCCGAGCAGAGGGACCAGAAATTCCACTGCGCCCAAACGAGCCTGTAATTGGCGAGCGGTGGCCACAAACAGGGGAACATGAAAGTCCAGTTCCGAAGGGCGACTGCCTGGCAGCAACGCCACCAACTGGGTGGCAGGTGCAATGCCCAATTGCGCCCGAACCCCAACGCGATCACCCTGTTCAGGAATCTGCCAAGCCAAGGGATGCCCGATCTCAAACAGGGGAATACCTGCCTGTTCAAAGAGGGGTCGCTCGAAAGGAAAAATGGATAGCACCCCGTTGACACCTTCCCGGATGAGCGGCTCGACCCGTCGACCGCGATCGGCATCCACACGATCGCCGAGGCCCTCAAGCTGGCGCTGGCCGATCGTGACGCCTGGTACGGCGACGCGGCGGACGGCGACGCGGCCGACGCGGTGCCGCTGGCCGAGTTGCTGGACCCCGAGTACGCCCGGGAACGCGCCGCGCTGATCCGCGAGAGCGCGTCACTCGA
>JAJZHV010000021.1 GCA_021804345.1 Pseudomonadota bacterium
ACGAGCATTATTCGGACTCGGGCGGCAAATCGGGCGGCCAGAAGGAGAAACTGGCCTACACCATTCTCGCCGCCAGTCTGGCCTACCAGTTCGGTTTGGAATGGGGGGCTGTGCGCTCGCGCTCCTTCCGCTTCGTGGTTATCGACGAGGCCTTCGGGCGCGGCTCGGACGAGTCGGCGCAGTACGGTTTGAGGCTGTTCCGGCAGCTCAACCTGCAACTGCTGATTATTACGCCACTGCAGAAGATCCACATCATCGAGCCCTTTGTGTCCAGCGTAGGGTTCGTGCACAACGAGGGTGGCCGGGCCTCCAGGTTACGCAACTTGTCCATTGAGGAGTATCGGGCACAGAAAGCCCGAGAAGCTGCCGCGCTACCGGCTGTGACGCCGAAGACCGTGCAGGAGGCTGCGCAGTGATGTGGACGACACCGAAGGATTTGAAAGCGCAGTTGGCGCGCTTATGGGATCGAGGTGAACTGCTGCGGGATGCCGTGACGGGCAATACCCGATTCCCCTTCCGATTGACTATCAGGGGTCCCACTTCAGGGGATATCACCGGGCAGTTTGATGTTGTGCGCACTTGGGCTGCTGACCTGGCCAAAGCCACCCCCTTGCGTTTGGAGTGGCAGGAGATTCGCCACCGGGTGCAAGGATTGCAAAGGCTACCGTCTGCTGGCTGGATTGACTCGCTGGATGATGCGCTGGGCTGGCTCGGCAAACGTCGCGACTGGGGCAGGTTTTCAGACTTACTTGAGTTGACCCGGCTGCAAAACCCCACCTTGATACCCTGGCTGGAAAAGAGACCTTTGCAGGCACTCGCACTGGAGGGTGAATGGACCCGTTTGCTGGCCGTGGTGGATTGGGTCAGAAAGCATCCACGACCGGCAATCTACCTGCGCCAAGTGGACTTGCCCGGAGTGCATAGCAAGTTCATCGAGACTCATCGTGCCGTACTGGCCGAACTGCTGGACCTGGCTATGCCTGCTGATCGCGTGGAACCGACCAAAACTGGCGTTGCGCAGTTTGCTGCCCGGTATGGTTTTCTGGACAAACCCACCCGGATTCGCTTCCGGATTCTTGATCCCGGGATTCACGCCGTTTCTGGTACGTCATGCCCAGATATCACGCTAGACGCCGGCAGTTTCAGCCAACTGGCAATGGAGGTGCGACGGGTATTCATCACCGAGAATGAAACCAACTTCCTGGCCTTGCCAAACATTCCCGAAGCGATCGCCCTCTTTGGCTCCGGCTATGGTTGGGACGCGCTTGCCCAGGCTCGCTGGCTGGAGCGGTGCGCCATCCATTATTGGGGCGACATCGACACCCATGGCTTTGCCATCCTGGATCAACTACGGAAGCACTTTAGCTCCGTCGATTCGTTCCTCATGGATCGGGCCTCGCTGGATGCGCACGCCTCCTTTTGGGGATGGGAGGATAAGCCGCAGCGCTGCGATTTGCATCGGCTGACACCTGAGGAACTGTGCCTGTACAACGATCTGCGCGACAACCGCATTCGTGAAGGGCTACGCCTGGAGCAAGAACATCTGTGTTTTGGTTGGGTGCGGGAGCGGATTGATCAATTGTTGCAACAGGACCGAAAAATACGCTATGTCGGGAATGCAGATCGATAGGATAACTACCATGAAAAATGGCGCACTCCTGGTTATTGCGGGAGTCACGTGGTTGTTTTCTTTGGTGGCCAAAGCGGACTCGCCAGAACTGAGCATGCGTGAACTGGCCTCCGGTCAAATCAAGAAAGGGGTGAGATCCATTGGTTTTGGCGGAGATGGCGCCACTTGGGGCAACTATGCCCTAGTCTGGAAAGATGCTGGAACAGCGCTGGCCGATGCGGGAGACACCGGGTACTCGAATGGGAATGATTTTCATTTCTGGGCTGCCGGCGCAACCACCCCGCTGCTATGGCATGACTTGGCCATTTACGTCATTGCCCTGAAACAGGATAGCAATACCATCCAATTCATGCCCACCTCGCCGGTTTCTGGCCAGCGCCAGCCAGCGCAGGGTCAGGGTTCCAATCAGGCCTTGTTTACCAAAATGGCGATGCCCTTGGGTGGGGGGCTTTCCGCGGGGGTGCTGTTGTCCCACGAAGTCTCCCAATTTAATATGCAATCGACCACCAATCCCGCGCGCGCAACCCAGTATCAAACGGAATGGCGCCCCTCGGGGGGATGGGGGCTGGCTTGGGAAAAACCCGATTCCAGCCTGTTGATCGGTTTTCGTGCTTTGCTCAACCGGGATCGTGAGCACCGGATTGATGCCACGGGATCGGCAGTGGGCAGTGCGCAAGAAAATGAATATCGCGTGGGCGCATCCTACGCGCCCTGGGATGGCGCTCTAATGGATGTGGGCCATACCCGGGTGCAACGACAGATAACGCTCAGTGGGACCAATACCACGTTTGAGGCTCCCAACCTGGGTTTCGAGCAGAGTTTCAACGCCAACCGCATGGCGCTGAGATTTGGGTTGGATGAGAGTTCACCTGGAGCAGGGTTTTCTGCAAAGTTTGCAGACTTCAAGCTGGATGTGGCCTATATCCACAATATGGCGCGTGAACGGGTAGGAGATTTGTTTGGAGTGAACAGCCAAAGCTTGATCATGACACTAAGCTTCAATGCTCAAGCACACTGAAGGTCAGGGTGCGGCAACAAGGGCTGAGGATGTTTCCCGGGCAAGCACCAGATGGCGGCGTGCTTGGCTATGCGCTTACTGAACCCGACAGTTGATTTCGGGAAGGTGGAGAGGAACAGGGGCGCCGGGCGCATCCAGGCGACGGTTGACGAATAGGGAGTTGCCTGCGATTTGTTTGGCCTGTTTTTTTGCACCAGAGGCCACGCGCGAAACTTCCATGTAGGAAGAAAACAAGCCCGGGGGTACCAGAATGGCGCCAATGGAAAGCGATGTGAGCGGGTGAAATTCCTTTTCAAAGCGGCGGTTTTCGGTGTAGTAGCCGCCGCGTTTGACGTCTTCCGGGGTGAAGTTGCTCTGGATGGCTACTTCAAAGGCCTGTAAAGCGTGGTGACAACGGGATTCCCAATCCGCGCTTTGAAACAGGATGATGAAATCATCCCCGCCAATATGTCCCAGAAAATCCAGGTCCCGATCGCAGGCCTCTGCCAGGATATTGGCGGTCATCTGAATCACCGAATCGCCTGCGCTGAATCCATACACGTCGTTGTAGGGCTTGAAATGATCCAGGTCGCAGTAGCAGGCACAAAAAGGCGTTTTGGAGCGCAGCAAACCATCCAGATGTTCGTGAATGGGGACATTGCCCGGTAACTGTGTGAGGGGGTTGGCATATTTTGCGGCCTGAATCTGCATTTCTGTGATGACTCGCAGCAGATCATGACCGTGGGCAAAGCCGAAATAGCGGCCATTGTCCGTGACGATGAAGCCCTGCACCAGATGGCGCCGTTCTGCGTTACCCAACATACGGCTGATTTCTTGGACTGTAGAGGTTTTATCCACCAGCATGGGTCGGGAGTCCATGTGCAAAGTGCAGGACTTTTTGCCATAGAGTTCATGTCGATAGGGCTGGGCAAAGCTTCCGATCAGGGAGGAGCGCGTAATCAGGCCAACGGGGACATGATCGCTGCGGACGACCGGGATCGAATCCAGTTGCGGGTCTAGCTTGAACTTCAAAAACACTTCTTCATTGGTATGCGCAGT
Organism: Pseudomonadota bacterium; assembly: GCA_021804345.1. GTDB lineage: Bacteria > Pseudomonadota > Gammaproteobacteria > Burkholderiales > Ferrovaceae > JAJZHV01. Next base: position 3,687 of record JAJZHV010000021.1, read on the forward strand.
GGTTACGGGCTCCAGAGGCAGGATGAGTTGGCGCGCAACGAGCGTATCCCGTCCCCAGACCGATTCATTGGGGGTTGTGCCCTCCTCAGACAGGCGACGCAGGGCTCTTTCCTTGGATTCGGGGAGCGCAGAGATGGGTTGCGTATGGGGTCGTGAAAAATAATACCCTTGCCCCATTTGCACGCCCAGTTTCTTGATGAGACGCATTTCGGATTCGCTCTCGATGCCCTCGGCAATCAGGGTACATTGGGCACTTTGGGCGATTTCCACGATGGAGCGGACAAACTGTGTCTTGACCGGATCATGTTCAATGTTTTGCACGAAGTGGCGATCGATCTTGACATAAGCCGGACGCAGTTCCGACCAGAGTCGTAAACTGGAAAAACCTTCCCCCAGATCATCAATGGCTACCGGAAAACCCTCAGAGGCACATAGACGCACAGCCTGTGCTAGTTCTTCCGAGGTGTAGGGCAAGAAACGATCCCCTTCGGTGAGTTCCAGTACAATGCCCTGGCGCTTGGCGCACAGTTCGTAGGGCACAAATACTTTGGTATGGACTTGTCTGGACCGCGTCAAATGCACCAGGACATCGGGACTGATATTTAGAAACAAGCGTCCCTTCAGCCCCAGGTCGAGAAAGGATTGCATCAGCACGGAGTGGCACAGTAATTCCAGATCCAGACGTAGTTCGCATTCCTGGGCAACTTTGAACAAGGTGTTTGGCGCATGTAGCAGGCTGTCCGAGGGTCCGCGGATCAACCCCTCGTAGGCCACGATCACTCCCTCTGAAAGGCTGATAATGGGCTGAAACAGCGCAGTGAGCTGCCTGCGTTGCAAGATGGCGTTGATTTGATCGTGACTATGTGATTCCAGCATCCACATACGTGCGCTCCCCTTTCCCTCATGTATGGGGGTAGGGGGTTCATTCTAGGCGGCTTATTTGAAGGAATTATTTCAGTCTGCCGGTTCTGGCCCCAATCAACCTTGTTTTAGGCAGTGGTCGCTCAAAAGGTGAGGGTACCCCCCGGTTTCAGGTCCAGTACTTTGGTGCGAGTGGGGCCAATGGCCTTGATGAATTCCTCCGGAGTTCCTGTCAATACGGGAAAGGTGCCGTAATGATAGGGCAGGACGAGGCGGGGGTGAATCCAGTAACGCACGGCATAAGCGGCATCTTTGGGGTCCATGGTGTAATGGCCGCCAATGGGCATCAAAACCAGATCGGGACGATAGTAATCGGCAATGAATTTCATGTCCGAAAATAATCCAGTATCCCCCATGACCCACAATTTGAAGCCGTTTTCCAGTTCGATGATAAAACCGACCGGGTCTCCGCCCACATGGGTTTCTGTCTGGTGGGTGGCAGGATTGAGCCACTCCAGGGCGGAGGTATGCTCGGCATGCACCATGGTGATCTTGATGCCCTCCCCCAGGGGGGTGATCGTTCCGGATTTATCCATGCGGGGCGCCAGTTCGGCGGGCAGTACGCCTAAATCCACCAGGGATTGGTCCAGTCCGGCCGAGCCAATGAGGGGAATATGCTGTTTTTTGGCCAACTCTGGCCCATCGCCCAGATGATCGGCGTGGGCATGGGTGACCAGAATCAGGTCGATTCGGCCCAGGGCGTCGAGATTTTTATACTGCGCAGGAGTTTTGGGGTTTTGGGTGATAAAGGGGTCGATCAGGATGACCTTGCCTCCGGGGGTGGTCAAGCGCACGGCAGACTGGCCCAACCAGAGGAGTTGCGTCTTACCCGTATCGGAGGGTGAATCGGCGGAAGAGGCGGCCCAGGCGGGAAAAAGTGCGCTCATGGTGAGAACTAGGGCCGCCAGGGGCACGCTGAGGTGCCGGGCCATCCAACGGTACAACACGCAAAGGACTGGAATTGGGGTCATGGGAGCTCCAAAAAATAAAAAGTTATATAAAAATGATCTTTTATTCTTTTATCATATTTTGATGCGGCTCTATACTGTGTTTCCAATACAACGCGAAAGGGGAGCGGCAACATGCGAGAACTGTATCTGCAGATTGCGATTTTGCTGGGCACTTGGGCGGTGGTCTTCGCCGACGGCAAAATCTGAGTCGCTCATCGGGACCCCATCGTCCCAAACTGGCGCCGTAAAAATCCATACAGGGTGCGTGCCGTCAGATAGCCGATGAACAGATTGGCCCCCACAAAAATCGGAACCGCCAGAGCTTGCGCCGAGGTGACGCCGGCCGCGGCCAGTTTGAGCGTGCACACGGTAGCCGCCGCCAGACCGAACGTGTAGGCCCAGTAGGAAGGGGCAAAGCCTTGGGCTCCCAGCCAAGGCCCCAGGCGCACACCTAACAGCAGTTGATACACTCCGTAGCCCCACAGCATGATCATTCCATGGCTGGCGGCCTCCTGGGGTGCTAGGATCAGCCAGGCCATGGCGCACACCACGGGGGGCGCAGGCTGAATGCCCAATAAGGGCCGCTGGGGCACAGGGACTACTTGGGGTTGCCACAGTCGTTGAATGACCAGCGATTCCAGCGCAAGCCAGGAAAATAACCCCACCCCCAAAAACAGCCATCCCCAGTCAGAAAAGCCTAGCGCGCTCAAGGCAGCGGCGCTGGTAAAGTTACCGGCCACCGAGGGCAGATACAAGGTGGGGAGTGTATCCAGCGGCTCTCGTCCCCCCTGCCACAGAATTCCCGTATGCCATAGGGAGAACCCCACATGCCACCCCACTCCCAGAACGGCAAGAACCGCCGCCAGTCCATAGGAATAGGGCAACACAGCCAGCACGACCAGCAGGGTGGATACGGCCAGCAGGGCGGGTGTGCTGCCTTGCACCGGGTGCAGGAATTCCTTACGCAGAAGTTGCGGGGAACGCAGGGCCTGCCACAGGTAACGCGTCAATAATACCGCCCAGGTCCCTGTAGCACCCAGCAGAATACTCTCGCCAACAGTGGCGGGCAGACCCCACAACCGCACTGAAACGCGCCACGCCTGACCCAGACCCGACAGCCCCAATACGATCCCGAATAATGCCGCGGGGAGGGGATTGTCAACGCTCGGAGTTAACCGCATTTGCTCTCGCCACAGTTCAGACAGGTCAGGCAGCCATCCATTTGGATGACGGCCTTGGTGGAACACTTGGTACAGAGGCTGGCGCCAGCAGGAAAAGCGTCCTTTTCCGGGTTGGCCGAAAGGTGCTGTTGCTCGTATTGTTGGCGTTTGGCTTCTAGAAAGGCCTTTTGATCGGCGGCTTTTTCCTGCTGCTGCAGCATGCCGATTTCATACAGATGTTCCTTCAGGACTTCGCCGATCTCCGCCACCAGGCTGGGAATGTACTTTCCGCCTTTTTTGAAGTATCCCCCCTTGGGATCGAACACGCTATGCAGTTCTTCCACCAGGAACGTGATATCGCCACCCTTGCGAAACACGGCCGACATGACTCGGGTCAGGGCGACAATCCACTGGAAATGCTCCATGTTTTTGGAGTTGATAAAGATTTCGAAGGGACGCCGGTGTTCCTGGGGCGTGCCAGGATTCATGATCACGTCGTTGATGGTGATGTACAGGGCATGGTCGGTTACGGGAGTCTTGATTTTGTAAGTGTTCCCCACCAGTTTGTCGGGGCGCGACAGAGGTTCGCCCAATTGGTGGATGTCAGCCCCTTTCAGGTCGCTCGGGGTTGCCACCGGGGCTGTGCCGGCGCTGCCCGATTCTTGGAGCGCAGGGGTCTCGGTGACGACGATATACCCGGTGATTTTTTTATCGATCTTGATGGTCATGGTAGTCTCCCGGGTCAGAATTTGCCGTAATAGCCTTCTTTCAAGGCATCGTACAGGTTGGCGGCGCTGTGCAACTCGCCATCGTATTCGATGGTGTCATTGCCCCTGGCCTCCACAGTGCTGCCATCTTCCAGCGTAAAGCGGTACGTGGTGTTTTCCAGATCCTTTTCCGTGACCAGCACCCCCTGAAAAGCCTCCGGGTTGAAGCGGAAGGTGGTGCAACCTTTCAAGCCCTTCTGGAAGGCGTACAGATAGATATCCTTGAAATCCTCGTAGGGATAGTCGGTGGGGACGTTGATGGTTTTGGAGATGGAGCTGTCGATCCACTTCTGCGCGGCAGCCTGAATATCCACATGGGCCTTGGCCGGGATGGTGGAGGAGTCGGCAAAATAATCCGGCAGACGGGTCTCCTCTGTGTCGCCAAAGGGCATGGCTTGGGGGTTGATGACCGTGCGATAGGCTAGTAGCTCGTAGCTGAATACATCCACTTTTTCCTTGGATTTTTTCCCTTCCCGGATGACGTTACGGCTGTAGTGATGGGCAAAGGAGGGTTCGATGCCGTTGCTGGCGTTATTGCCCAGGGAAAGGGAAATGGTCCCCGTGGGGGCGATGGAGCTGTGATGGGTGAAACGAACCCCCTGGGTGGCTATGCGCTCCCGTAATTCAGCGGGAAACTGTTGCAGATAGCGACTATAGCGTCCCAACAGGACTTTTCCCGCAACCCGGTCGCCCAAGCGAATGCCGTCCTGGGCCATTTCCGGGCGTTTGGCCAGCATTTCCTGGGTGATTTCGAAGGTTTCCTCCATGATGGGTGCGGGCCCCTTTTCTGCAGCCAGTTCCAGTCCCACTTGCCAGCCTTCTTCGGCCATGACGCGTGTAACCTCTTCGGTAAAGCGAAGGGACTCTTCCGAGCCGTAGGTCATGCGCAGCAAGGTCAGGGTGGAGCCCAATCCCAGATAGCCCATGCCGTGGCGACGTTTACGGGTAATTTCCTGCTGTTGCTGGGGCAGGGGCAGGCCATTGACGTCCACGACGTTATCCAGCATGCGAGTAAAAATGCGGACCACCGCGCGGTATTCTTCCCAGTCAAAATGGGCCTGGCTGGTAAAGGGCTTGCGCACAAAGCAGGTCAGGTTGATGGAGCCTAGCAGGCAGGCGCCATAGGGGGGCAGTGGCTGTTCACCGCAGGGGTTGGTGGCACGGATATTTTCACACCACCAGTTGTTGTTCATTTCATTAACGCGATCGATCAGGATGAAGCCCGGTTCGGCGTAATCGTACGTGGAGGACATGATCACATCCCACAGACGGCGCGCCTTCAGGGTTTTGTACACGCGGCAGGCCACCTTGCCATCATCCCGGGTGACGTAGCGACCTTTGAGGGGCCATTCGCGCCATACCAAGTCCTGGCTCAGGGCTGTGTCCAGACCGTCAGCCGCCGCTTCGGCGGCGGTGATGGGGAAGGCCAGCTTCCAGTCGGCATCGGTTTTTACGGCGGCCATGAATTCTTCCGTGATCAGACAGGACAGATTGAACTGGCGCAGGCGCCCGGCCTCGCGTTTGGCGCGGATGAAGTCGGCCACATCCGGATGGGCAATGTCGAAGGTGGCCATTTGAGCCCCACGGCGTCCTCCGGCCGAGGAAACGGTAAAGCACATCTTGTCGTAAATATCCATGAAGGACAGGGGCCCGGAGGTATAGGCGCCCGCTCCGGCTACAAAGGCCCCCCTGGGGCGCAGCGAGGAAAATTCGTAGCCGATGCCGCAACCGGCCTTGAGGGTGAGTCCGGCTTCGTGCACTTTTTCCAGAATGCCGTTCATGCTGTCTTCGATGATGCCCGACACGGTGCAATTGATGGTGCTGGTAGCGGGTTTATGCTCCAGCGCTCCGGCGTTAGAGGTGATTCGCCCAGCGGGGATGGCCCCGCGCTGCAGCGCCCATAGAAACCGCTCGTTCCAGTAGGCGCGTTGCTCCGCAGTGGTTTCGGCCTCGGCCAGGGCCCGGGCCACGCGTTTGTAGGTGTCCTGAATGGTTTGATCGATGGGCTGCCCCTGTTTGTATTTGAGGCGGTATTTTTTGTCCCAAATATCCTCTGAAACCGGTTGCAAGGGGACTTCCTGAATGGGTTGAATGTTGGATTTGACGGCAGTAAGCATGGTTCCCCGCGACATGTTTTTGATGGCCCTGTGGAGTAAAAACCACTAGATGTAGTGGTACAGGGCGCAAGTTATCTCATTTTGTAGGGGTCGTCAACTATCAAGGCAGAACGCCTAGGGCGTCTGCAGTTTAAGCGTATCGACCTGGAACTGGACGGCTTTTTCCCGCCCCAGCAGGTTCAGCAACACCGCCACCCGATCCTTGGCCTGTGCAGAGACGATGCCCACCTGTCCGGCGAAGGGCCCCTGGGCGATGAGGACCTGTTGTCCTGGGATGAAGGGCGTGCTGGACTGCTCCACGGCCTGGGCAATGTCCTGCTGCAACCGGTGCAGGTCATCGATCAATGCCTGACCCACACAGCAGGGCACCCCTCCGAAACGGACCAGACCGCTGACCCCCAGCGTGCTGCGCAAGGGGCCGATGCCTTGCTCAGGACGCGTGGTGCGCACAAACAGATAGCGCGGAAAGAGTGGGGCATGGGCAATATGCCAACCCTTCCTGGCCAGGCGTTTCCATTGGGTGTACAGGGGATACCAGGCCTCATACTCCTGGTAGCTTAGGTGTTTGAGGGCCTGAGCTTCCTGGCGAGGTTTGCTGAGGACGACATACCAGCGCAAGCTGTGCGCCGCGGGGGGGGCTAGGAAATCATTCATACCCGCCAGTTTAGCAGAGGCACAGCGCGCAAAACCAATTCGCAGTGCGCTATGGGCTGCCCGGTTCAGGGGGCAGGCATCCATCCTCCCGTCACGCGCTCTTGTCCGGCCAGGTCACACCGGGTGCTCACCGCGGCAAATCCGGCTTGACACAGCAGGTCCCGACAGGCGGGGCCCTGGTCAAAACCATGCTCCAGCAACAACCAGCCACCGGCAAACAGGTGCTGCGGCGCGTGGGTAATGATGTGCTGCAGATCCTGCAGTCCCCCGGCCTGGGTCACCAAGGCGCTGGTGGGCTCGAAACGCAAATCTCCCTGGCCTAAATGAGGGTCCTGGGGAGCGATGTAGGGGGGGTTAGAAACGATGAGATGAAAGCGTTGCTGCGCCCCGGCCTCAAACCAGTGACCATCCAGCAGGCGTAGC
>JAJZHV010000022.1:0-5679 GCA_021804345.1 Pseudomonadota bacterium
CTGGCAGGTATGGTCAAAGCCAAGACCAATCTGCTCATCTCCGGCGGGACAGGTAGCGGTAAAACCACCTTGCTCAACCTCCTGTCCAGCTACATTCCCGAGGACGAGCGCATCGTGACCATCGAAGATGCGGCAGAATTGCGCTTGCAACAACCCCATGTGGTGCGGCTGGAAACCCGCCCCCCCAACATTGAGGGACATGGGGAAATCACGCAACGGGCCTTGATCAAAAACAGCCTGCGTATGCGCCCCGACCGGGTCATCGTGGGGGAGGTGCGGGGGGCCGAGGTGCTGGATATGCTCCAGGCTATGAATACCGGCCATGAGGGTTCCATGGCCACCATTCACGCCAATACGTCGCGCGATGCGCTCACCCGTCTGGAAAACATGGTGGGCATCTCGGGGCTCAGTATCCCCACGCGTCCCATGCGCCAGCAAATCGTTTCTGCCCTGTCGGTCATTGTGCAGGTTTCCCGGTTAAGCGATGGCAAACGCAAGATCATCAGCATCATGGAAATTACCGGTATGGAGGAGGATGTCATTACCACCCAGGAGATTTTCCGGTTCGACCAGACCGGCGTGGATGAACAGGGCACGGTGTTGGGGCGACACCACGCCACGGGAGTACGTCCCCGGTTTGCCACTAAGCTGATCTCCCGGGGCATTGAAATCCCCGACAGCCTGTTCGACCCTGCCCACTAATCGGTGACCGACCATGGAATTCTGGCCCGCGCTACTCCTGATTCTGGCTTTTCTGGGGGTGTTTGGATTGCTGGAATCGTTGGTACTGCTCTGGCGCGGACGCGATCATTCCGAACTCAAGCGCTTGCGCCGGCGCCTGCAATCCCTTGCTGCGAACCAGCCAACGGTGTTGGAACTGCATCACATCAAGCGCGGCGCCTACAGCACCAATCCACAACGGGATCGGTTACTCAAGCGCTATCGGATTCTGGATCGTCTGGATACCCTGTTGCGTCAATCTGGCAAACACTACACCGTGGAGCAGGCCTTGCTGGCCATTGGGCTGTGTGCCCTGCTGGGACTGGTGGTGGGATTACTGCTGGATCCTGCTCTTTGTGTGCTCTACACCCTGGCGGCGGCCGTCTTGCCCCTGCTGCTCTTGCGCCTGCTACACCGCTCGCGCATGAATAAAATCGAGGCCCAGCTTCCGGATGCACTGTCCTTGCTGTCCCAGGCCATGCGTGCCGGCCATGCCTTTTCCAGCGCCTTGTATACCGTGGGTCGGGAGGGGCCAGAGCCCATCTGCCTGGAGTTTCGCGCCACCTCCGAGGAAATCAGCTTTGGGGCGTCTATCCGTGACAGCATTCTGAATCTGGCTAGTCGGGTGGATAGTGTAGACATGCGCTTTTTTGCCATTGCCATTGTCATCCAGACCGAAACTGGGGGCAATTTGAGCGTGCTGCTACAGGATTTGGCCAAACTGATTCGGGAACGATTGAAGATGCGCCGCACCATCAGGGTGCTCTCCGCCGAAGGACGTTTGTCGGGCTGGATTCTGGGCGGATTGCCCTTCGCCTTTGCGGGTCTTATGCTGGCGGTCAATCCGGGTTATCTCGAGTATTTCTGGTCCTCCAGTGGGGGCCTGTCAGTGCTTAAACTCATGGGGTTGATGCTGTTGGTGGGGGCCCTGTGGATTCGAAAGCTGACCACGATCAAACTATGATCCCTCATGATCGATAGCGCGTATCTGATTGGGTTTCTGATTGGGGCACTGGTGCTGGTGGGCCTGTTGCTCTCGGTGTTGCAGTACTTTTTTAAGCCCTCTGCCATCGCGCGCCTCAACAGACTCATCGCCGAAGACCGACGCCTGTATGGCGACCCGGATCGTCTCATGAAGGGGGCACAGAGTTTTCTCAAGCAGAATATTTCGCCCCTAGCCAAATTTGCCCAACCCAAGCAGTCCTGGGACGTCTCGCCCCTGCGGCGGGACTTGATGTCCGCCGGGTTTCGCACCGAAATGGCCGGCAAAATCTATCTGGGCATGAAGACGGCGCTCACCCTGGTACTGCCCCTGCTGTTTGTGGCCATCAATACCCTGTTTCCTCTGGTGGAGGAGGGTGCCCAGACCTATATTTTCTATCTCTTCGTGCTGGCGGCCCTGGGTTACATGACGCCTAATGTGATCCTGTCCCTGTTTGTCAAGCGGCGGCGCAAGGATCTACGCACCAATTTTCCCGATGCCCTGGATTTGATGCGCATTTGTGTGGAAGCCGGGTTGACGCTGGATGTGGCCATTGGACGGGTAGGCGAAGAAATGTCAGTCCGCAGCAAGGCGCTGTCCGAAGAATTACACCTGGTGGCACTGGAACAGCGCGCAGGCTCCCAGCGTAACCAGGCCCTGGCCAATCTGGCCATGCGCGCAGGTATTCCCGAGGTGGATGCCCTGGTGTCCACCCTGATTCAGGCGGAAAAATTTGGCACCAGCGTGTCGGACTCCCTGCGCATTCATTCCGAAAACCTGCGTTTGGCGCGCCGTCTGGAGGCCGAGGAACAGGCGGCCAAAATCCCCACTAAAATCCTGTTGCCCCTGATCCTGTTCATTTTCCCCATCCTCTTCATTCTGATCATTGCCCCGGCGGTGGACAGTGTTAAACGCTCCACAGGGAAGGTCTCCGATTCCGCAGCCGAGCGCCACTGAGCAGGGCAACCACCGGCAATGGGCCCGGGTGGGGCCCTGGCGGGAGGCCCGTTGTGTGCTCTATGCCCGCACTTCGGTTGTGGTCGGCGTCATTTTTTGCCTGGGAGTCCTGGGGCATTCAAATCTCTTTTCAGCACAGGGGTTTGTCCCGCTCTTCGATTTCAACGTCTTCTGGTCCGCTGCCACCCTAACCCTTCAGGGTCACCCCGAACGGGCTTATGACGTACACCAACTGTATCTGGTTCTGCACGAGGTTCGGCATCTGACGGTCCCCGAAGGAGGCTACGGCTGGTTTTATCCGCCCTTTTTTCTGATGCTGATCAGCCCCTTGGGCTGGCTGCCCCCCCTTCTGGCCTATCTGCTGTTCATGGGGCTTACACTGTGGGTGTATTTGTGGGTGATTCGCCGGGTGGCCCGGGACCTGATGCCTCTTCCCGGTCTGTGGTGGGGGGTGCTGGGGTTTTCGGGGTTATGGTACAACCTGATCCTGGGACAAAATGGCTTTCTCACCGCGGCACTGGGTGCTGCGGTGTTGCTGACCCTCAAGCGCCATCCGCTCACGAGTGGCTTTCTGCTGGGGGTGTTGCTGCTCAAACCGCAGTTGGGTTTGCTCTTGCCGCTGATTTTGCTGCACCAGCGAGCCTGGCGCGCGCTATTCAGTGCCGGGTTGACGGTGCTGGGCACCTTTGCTCTGGTCGGGATGTTTCTGGGCACCGACGTGCTCCTGGCCTGGTGGCAGAGCATCGACCTGGCCCGAGCGTTTCTGGAACGCGGCGGAGATAATTATCTCTTCAAGATCCCCAGTCTCTATGCCTGCATGACCTTGCTGGGAGCCTCGCATCCGGTGGCCTATTTGGTACAGGGAACCAGCGCGCTGATCGTGGTGGCCTTGGTCATTAGGCTCTGGCACCTCAAGGCCGATAGGCGCTTGCGCCATGCGGCTGCCCTGCTGGGCAGTCTGCTCATGAGCCCCTATGTGTTTGAATATGATTTGACGTGGTTGATTTTCCCTTTACTGTGGTTGCTGGATTACGGGCGGGAGCGGGGCTGGTATCCCGGAGAACGGGAACTGCTGGCCCTGCTGTGGCTGTTGCCCTACCTCATGACCTTGTTAGAACCTGCCATTCACCTGCAGTTGGCCCCCCTGCTGCTGTGGCTTTCCCTGCTGCTGATCTGGCGTCGCGCGCTCAGCGACCATCGGTCAGTACTTCTCCCTATTTGATCAGGTCCCAAATGACCTCCGGGGCGGAAAAGAGGAATTTGTACCCAGTGTCGTGTTGATGACCAGTACGGCAATTTTACCAGTTGATCGGCCCTCATGAGTGATCGGTCACATGGCAAGCACTGGAACACCGGGGGTGCTCAACCCACTGACCCTCAGATATTGTTCAAAATAACGCCCCAGCAGCCATCAAATAACTTGGTTACGCTCAGACGCTGCCGGGCCCTGAGTCATCCGAAGAACTGATGCCGATAGGCCAGCTTGTTTGCACGATATCGGCCCTTGCTTTGTCGCTACAGTGTGATTCCATGAGAGGTCATTGAGACCGGTTGGCCCGTGCAACCGCAGGGGTCCGCCGCACGATTCCGCAGAGGAGAGACACATGGAACTGGTCATCGATACGGCAGCGCTCTTGCAGGCAAACTATTCGCAGTTGGACATCTCCTTCGATTCCGCTCAGGGTGTTTTATGGACTCACCTCGATCAGCGCGATATTCCCTGTGTCACGCTGACCCTGCTGCAGGAGTTACAGCATCATCATGAGGCCATCGAAACCACCGGGGGCGTCATCTGGGAACAGAGCCAACCGGTGCCTGTGCGCTACGCGGTCCTGGCGTCGCGCACACCGGGGGTATTCAATCTGGGAGGGCAATTATCCCTGTTCAGAGAGCTGATTCGTGCCAAAAATCGTGCGGCCTTACTGCACTACGGTGTGGAATGTATCAAGGTTCAATTTTCCCGGTTAAATCGATTCAATCTGCCGCTCACCACCATCGCCCTAGTGCAGGGGGATGCCCTGGGAGGAGGCTTTGAAGGGGTCTTGGCCTGCGACGTGATCATTGCCGAAAAAGGTTGCCTGATGGGTTTTCCGGAAATCCTCTTCAATTTGTTTCCGGGTATGGGGGCCTATAATCTGCTGTGCCGCAAGGTGGGAATTGCCACCACCGAAAAATTGCTGCTCAGTGGAACAATGTACTCCTCGGAGGAGCTCTATGCCTTGGGTGTGGTGGATGTCTTGGCGGACCCGGGTTATGGTGTTCACCAGGTGCATGCGTATGTGAAGAGCATGGAACGCCGCGCCAATGGCTTCCGGGCGGTACAACAGGTGCGTCAGCGCTGTCAGTCGATTGGCTATGAGGAATTGCTGGCGGTGGTGGAGATCTGGGTGGATGCCGCCCTGCGCCTGAGCGAGCGGGATCTGAAAGTGATGGATCGATTTGTGCGCTCTCAGGAAAAAACCTTTCTTGCTCCGTCCCAGGAGCAACTCCCCGCCCGGCGGGTGGGCTGATTGCAGCCCCCGCTGCGGCCAGCGCAGCCTAGGGTGTTGCGCGGCCCTGGGTGGCGCACGGGCGCGGCACGGAACGCAGGATGAGGACAAAGCCCAGCAGCAGCACTGGGGCCGCCAGTTGAAGTTTTAGGAAGGCCGCACTCAAGCTCGAGAGCAAGGGCAGTTGCCAGAGCAGGACCCATATCCAGCGCTCGCCTTGCCCCAAAAAGCGCTGGCCCCAATACAGCACGATGAGACTGACGCAGAGGTCATATTCCATCACGTACGGGCTGATCAGCAGGGAAGCCAGCACCGCCAGGCTTCCCTTTTGTTCCAGGCTGACTTCATCGCGCCAAGCCCAGAGCGCACATCCCACCACCAGCAGGGCTACGCTGAAGTGGAGGGCATAGGACCAGGCGCTGGAAACTCCCAGCAGCCGAAGAAACGTATAGACCGAAGTGGTGTGATACCAGTAGTCACTGTGAAATCCATCATGCTCCAACAGCGCTTGCGCCAGGGACAGGCTACCTA
>JAJZHV010000022.1:5689-10613 GCA_021804345.1 Pseudomonadota bacterium
CCAGGTGCCCTCCCCCAGCACCCACAGGCTGATGCCAGTCAACCCGGCTAGGGTCAGCACACTCCAGCCCAAGGCGCGCCAGGATCGGGTTTTGAACAACAGCAGGGGCAAAAACAGAGCCAATTGGGGTTTGATGGTCAGCAGGGCCAAGGAGACCCCGGCCCAGCGCGGGCGCTTTTCCAAGGAGATCAGGGTCAGGAGCAGAAAGGCGGCGGTTAACAGGCCATTTTGACCGCGCAAGAGATTCATCCAGAACCCCGCTGAAGAAAAGAGAATCACCCAACGGATCTCCGGCCCCAGGGCGCGTTTAAGCGCTCCCATAAACAGGGTCAGGCTCAATCCCGCAAAGGGTAGAAAGGCCGGAGCATACAGGGGCAGATAGCCAAAGGGCAGGATGCAGAGATAAAACAGGGGCGGGTAGAACCAGCCAAATTGTCCATGAACCGCAGGAAACCGATCCAGCACATACCCTCTGAGCACCGGTTCCAGATAGGCCTGGGCGGCAAGCCCCAAGCGCCACAGGTTGGCGGCACACCAATAAACGGTAAAATCGGATACCGGAGAGCCAGGAAGGAAGACCAGAAATGCCGCAGCAAAACCCAGATAGAGCCCCAGAACAATTCCACCCGCGCGCGTGATGGAGCGGGCAGAAAATAGAACCGGACGTTCGTCGGGGGGGTGTGGTGTCATGGGCGGCTTTCGGGCTGTATGGCCTCGGTTTGCGGCATAGTGGATAGATAATCCAGCAAGGCCCGTTGGGTATCCTGAAAGCAGGCCAGAGTCTGCTCGAGCAGGGCAGGGCCCTGGTGTGCCAGCTGTTCCCGCTCCAAGAGCATCCAGGCACGGGCGGCCTCATGCAACCGTTGGGCTCCGATGTTTCCGCTGCTGCCCTTGATGGTATGCGCCAACTCCTTTAGGGCCCCCAGATCCAGGCGCTGCAGGGCGCTATTCATGGCTTGCAGCAGCCGATCGGTTTCGCTTAGAAAACCATGAATCACAATGGGCATGAAATCCTGTTGATCCTGTCCCAATTGCTCTAGATGTTGCACGGTACTCATCTGGAGCAGCGGCACGGTCGAGGTGCTGGGCATAGCCGGCGGTACTAGGGCGCTGCGGGTTGCGCTCGAGGTGGGTTTGAAGGGTCGGGCAGCAATTAGCGTTTGCACGGCATCCAGCAGCGCCGTGGCCTCGATGGGTTTGCTCAGATATAAGTCGGCCCCGGCGGCTGTAACCTCCTGCATGGCCTCCCGGGTGGCGTTGGCGGTGAAGATGATGACCGGGGTGGGGGGCTGCTCACGGGCGGTGGCGCGATGAATGCGCAAGACATCCAGGCCGCCCATCAAGGGCATGTTCATGTCCAGGATGATCAACCCGTAACGGCGTGATTCCAAAAGGTCCAGCGCCTCTTCCCCATCTCCCACCAGATCCACCTGATGGCCGGCATGTTCCAGGATTTTTGATATGATTTTGCGGCTGGTCTCGTTGTCTTCGGCTAGGAGAATGCGCGCACCAGATTTTTCGTTGGCCTGGCGCCCATAGTGATCCCGAAAGGACAGTACGCCCTGGGGTGGTGGTGGGGCTCCGATGCTGTGCAGGGTGGTGAAAAGAAGGGTTTTATTCAGGGGTAAGGGCAATATGGTCGTACAGCCCAGGGCCAGCAGCCCAGATTCTGCGGGGGTGGGCTCGGGGGTGCTGATCACCACAGACAGCTCCGCTCCTCCGTTGGAGCGCACCCGATGGATGAAATCCGCCGCCTCCAACCCCAGGTGGTGCGGGTTGCACAACAGGATGGTGGAAGGGACCTGAAGCACCGGGCGGTGGCGTAACTCATCAAAAAAATGCTGCAGGGAGAGCTCCTGCTGAAAGCTGACCCCCCACCCGCGCAGCCACTGGGCCAGTGTCGTGCGTTCCTGATAAGCCATCCCCAGAATGAGTACATGGATGTCTCCTAGGGGAGAGGGCAGGGCAGGTGCGGGGGCGTGCTGGAGCTGCAGGGGCACCTCAAACCAGAAGGTGGTGCCAGAATCCACACGACTGGTCACACCCATGTCTCCCCCCATCAGGCGGGCCAGTTGGCGCGAGATGGTGGTGCCCAGGCCGCTGCCGCCATACAGACGGGATATGCTGCTATTGGCCTGGGTAAAACTGTCGAAGATGGTGTCTAGGGACTCTTCCGGAATGCCGATTCCGGTGTCGATGACTTCAAAGCGCAGGAGCACACTCTGGGGGTGTTCCTGCTGTGGAGTGATCCGCACTTCCACCGAACCTTGATCGGTAAACTTAATGGCATTGCCCACCAGATTGACGAGAATCTGGCGCAGGTGCAGGGCATCGCCGTGCAGTAGATACGGGGTGGTTACACCAAAACGGGACTCCAGACGCAAACCCTTGTGCCGGGTTTGTGATTTGAACATGTCCAGGGTGCTGCGCACCAGATAGTGCAGGTCAAAATCCACGGCTTCGCTGCTCAGCTTGCCACTTTCGATGCGGGAAATATCCAGCACGTCCTCAATCAATTGCAACAGGGTGCGCGCCGACAGGCGCAGGGTGTTCACCAGATCCTGCTGTTCGGGATTGAGTGGTGTGGTCAGGAGCAGGTCGCTGGTGCCCATCACCCCATTGAGCGGGGTGCGCATTTCGTGGCTCATGTGGGCCAGAAAGCGGGATTTGGCCTGGCTTCCCGCCTGCGCCAGATGCGTGGCCTGGTTGAGTTGCTTGAGCAAGGCCAGCAAATACAGTGGAATGAGCATCAACGTCAAAAACAGCCCCAGGGCCAAAGCGGGTTGGGTGGACCAGAAGGGATTGAGCAGCAACACACATAAAAATTCCGCCAGGCTCAACAGATAGCCCGTCATCAGGGCGCGCACCCCATAGCGGATCCCGTTGCCCACAATGACCCATAAATACAACCAGAACAAGAGCACACCCACGGCTTGCAAATACAGCATGACATAGGAAATGGCGCTAATATCGCCCAGCATGGATAGCCATTGGCGGCGGCGCGAACTGGATTGGTTGACCAGCAGAATCAGCAGCAGGAATAGGGACAGCAGCAGATAGCCGCCGGAAAACACCACCACGTTGATAGGGATGTGGGTGTGCAGGCCCCACTGGTTTTCATACAGGGCATAGAGAAACAACAGGAAGGAGTACAGGATGCGTAGGGTGACTTGTTCGTGTTCGCCCTCGCGCGCGCGCACATTCCGCCAAAAGGACTGGAGCGCTGCGGGCATCACAGCCTTTTACGGGTGCGTGAGCGATGGGGGACAGGCACTCAAATCAACTCCTGGATGTCGGTGTCTGGCAACGTGTCCATTAGATCTTCCTGAATCTGAAAAACAGCATCCAGTTGCTGCAAAAAAGCCTCTACACAGTGCGGGTCGAAGTGTCGTTCCCGATTATCCTGCAGATAAGCCAGAGCCTGCACATTGGGCCAGGCCCTCTTGTAGGGGCGCGCCGAAGTAAGGGCGTCGAACACGTCAGCCACTGCCACAATGCGTGCCTCCAGCGGGATATCCTGACCCGCCAGGCCCTTGGGGTAACCGGAGCCATCAAATTTTTCGTGATGCCCCAGGGCGATGCGGGCCCCTAACTGCAGGATGGGGGAGGGGCTTTCCTTCAGGATGGTGTGGCCGATGTGCGGGTGGGATTTCATTACCGCAAATTCCTCGGGGCTCAGGCGTCCGGCCTTGAGAAGAATCTGATCCGGAATGCCGATTTTGCCAATGTCATGCATGGGCGCGGCCATCTGGATCAGCTCACACTGCGCGGTGCCCAAGTCCAGGGCTTCGGCAATTAGACGGGCATAACGCGCCATGCGCATGACATGGTTGCCTGTGTCGGCATCGCGAAATTCTCCTGCCTTGGCCAGGCACAGCAGGGTGTCCTGCTCGCGCTCCCGGATTTTTTTTACCGCGCGGTTCACGGCCACTTCCAATTCGTTGGAATGTTCCCGCAGGGACTTTTCGTGTTGGCGCAAGAGCAATAAATTGCGGCATCGAACCTTGCATTCGTAGGGATCGATGGGTTTGGTCATGAAATCCGTTGCACCGGCATCCAGGGCGCCGTAGCGCACCCCGCGCTCATCGTGCGAGGTGATGACGACCGCCGGAACCGTGGCCAATTCCTGGTGCGAGCGGAGTGCTTCCACCAGTACCAGGCCATTCATCTCCTGCATGTTGTAATCTAGCAGGATCAAATCTACCGGATTTTTTTGAATCCATTCCAGCGCCTGCCGGGGAGAGGCGAAGGTATGCGTGACGATATCTTTTTGAATGCCCTGAATGACACGCTCCAGAATGGTGCGGCTGGTGAATTCGTCATCGATGATGACCACCACTGGTGCGGCAAACAGACTAGGTTCATCACTGTCCTCCAGATCCTCCGACAGGCTCAGGATGAATGTATTCATCGTTAGGAATAATCCGGCGCATGGCCGGGCTTCCATTTAATGTTGCACCCCATGCTGGCAAACTGTTCGCCTTGATAAGGCTGTCCAGTCAGGAGCGCCTCGGCCGCCTGGCGCAGATCCGACCCCGTGACTGGAGTGGGTTTGCCAGGACGGCTGTCATCAAACTGGCCGCGATAGTACAGGCGCTGCTGGGCATCAAAGAGAAAAAAGTCGGGCGTGCAGGCCGCGTGATAGGCCTTGGCCACCGCCTGGGTCTCATCATACAGATAGGGAAAGGAGTACCCGGCCAGACGGACTTCTTCTGCCATTTTGTCGGGGGCATCCAGGGGATAATGTGCGGCATCATTGCTGTTGATTCCCACCACGGCTAGGCCGCGCGATTGATAATCCCGGGCAAACTGAGCCAGGGCTGCACGGATGTGAATGACATAGGGACAGTGGTTGCACATGAACACCACCAGAAGAGCTTTGGCCTGCTGGAAGTCTTGCAGGGACCAGAGTCTGCCCGCTGTG